>NZ_JUEI01000018.1:0-140919 GCF_000802655.2 Paenibacillus sp. IHB B 3415
GGACCGCCGGGGCGAAGCCGGCGGTTCGGGTGCTCCGCGCGAGCGTGAGCGCGGCAGAGGCCGCGGCGGAGACGGCGGAGGCAGTGCCGGGGGACGCGGCATTGCCTTCGGCTTCGGCTCCGGCAAGGGCGGCTACGGCGCGCCAAGCGGGGGCGGAGCCGAGCAGGCGGGCGGTGAGCTGCGCGGCGTGGACGCGAGCACACGGTTCCGCAGCCGCGAGGACCTTGGCAGCGGCTTCGGAAGCGAAGGCAACGGCGCAGCGCCGGAGGGCAAGAGCCGCCGCAAGAAGAAGAAAGGCGGCGTCTTCATCGGCACTTCTGTGACTCCAGGCAACGTGGAGACCACTAATCCGGCACCGGCAGGCGCTGGCGACAAGAGCGGCAATCCGGAGGGCGGCGGCCACAGAAAGCGCAAGAAGAAACCTCAGGCCTAGCCTGGATGAATAGAGGGCACTGTTCCTTTAGGGGGACAGTGCCTTTTTAGAATATAAGGGGACTTCTATTTCACCTGAAACGTAGCACTTCCTGACACCCTTATGTCAAAATGATTGCTGCGGGATAGAGTGATCCTTCCTTGCGCTGCCTGCTTGGCTTTTGATACAATATAGACCTGGTGTCCATTCATAACGGGCCGGGAATTCGATTCAAGGAGTGACTTTCATGGGTAAAAAAGCAGACGGGAAAGTGCTTGCCCAGAACAAAAAAGCTTCCCATGATTATTTTATTGAGGATACGTATGAAGCGGGTTTGGTTCTGACGGGTACAGAGATCAAATCGCTGCGTAACGGCCGCGCTAACATCGGGGACGCTTTTGCTACCATCCGGAACGGTGAGATTCATATTCACAATATGCATATCAGCCCTTTTGAACAAGGAAACCGTGCTAATCCTACCGATCCGACACGTACACGTAAGCTGCTCATGCACAAGGAACAGATTCACAAGCTGCTGGGCTCGTCCAAGCGCGATGGTTTCACAATTGTGCCGCTGAAGATTTATGTGCGCAATGGCTATGCCAAGCTGCTGATCGGCCTTGGTAAAGGTAAGAAGGAATACGACAAGCGCGATTCCGCCGCGAAGCGTGATGCTCAGCGTGATATCCAGCGTGTGCTGCGCGACAAGCAGAAGATCGCCCGCTAGACTGGTAACCACCTTGCGCCCAATTGTTCCAGATTCGACCTTCAATTCCTTTAACCTACGTGTTAAAGTGTTGATAAATGTGCTATACTGTGTAAGTAAACTTATTGCTTCTGAACAGCCATCTTGATCAAGATAGCTGTGAACCGGATCAGCATTTATGCTTGTCATTGATCCGTTAATCCGAAGCGCCCTTTCTAATGAGGGGCCGTTCTTGGATTCGACGGGGATAGTTCGAGCATGAGTAGCGAGTAGTGGGGACGCGTCCGCTTCATCAACGCTAAAGCCTATTAAACGGCAAACAACAAAACAACTACGCTTTCGCAGCCTAAGAAACTGTGCGCGTGCTTCTACCCTGCATCGCCCATGTGACAGGGATAGGGGCTAACAAGTAGTGGGATACGCTGTCTCATCTCCGCCTGCGGTGAGCTGAAGAAGATAATCAGGCTGACCCAACGTATAGCCGGTTACGGGGCGATACTCGGGTGACATCAAAACTGTAACTACACTCGTAGAAGCTTATGTGCCGTTATCTTCGGACAGGGGTTCGACTCCCCTCGGCTCCATCCTGTAAATCCACAACATTCAGTTTAAAGATGACATCTACATGTTCTTTGTAGATGACGACCTTCTTCACGTAACTGCCGATGAACTTCTTGATCTCCGGTATGTTGCGGTCAGCAATTTCATCTTTGAACCGGGAAAGCAGTTGTCGCAGAGTATCCTCTGTGATGGCTGCTTTTTCTTTTATAGGAGGTTTGATTTTCGAGAGTTGCTGCTCTATCTCTTCCCTTTGTTCCTCCAAAGAATTCATTTTCTCCAGAAGGGCGGAATTCGCAAAACCGTCCGCCACCGCCTTAACGATGTTCTCCACTTGCCGGGTAATCCCATCCAAGGATTTGCTCAAACGTACTTGCTCGCCTTTATGCTGTTGATCTTTGGAGGCCTGGAATTCATTTAGCTGCTTTACGAGAATTGGAATCGCCTGATCGTTGAATATTTTCTCCTCAAGCTGCGCCAAGACGTAGTTTTCAATGTATTCTCTTCTTAGCTCCGGGTTTTTGCATTCCTTGGTCCGGTCTCTGTTACCGCAGCGATACGTTACATACTTGAGCTTATTCCTCCCGCTGTACTTGACGTTTCCGGCCATTGAATACAAAGTGCCGAGTTGTTTAAGGCACTCTCCGCAATAGCACAATCCGCTCAGCAAATACATTTCTTTTGCCTTATAGGAACCAGGACGCCCTTGATTATTTTTTATTTTTTCCTGAGCGGCCCAGAAGTCTTCTTTGGATATAATCACAGGCATACCACCCTCAATCCGAATGACGTCTTCATCTTCCTTTTTGCGGTTGCTATTTCGTTTACCTGCGGCATCCTTGCTGTCTGTCAGGTTGTAGATATATACTCCAGTATACTTTTCATTGTTAAGAATGACGGGGAGACTGCCCTTGCTAATAGGTCGTCCATAGCGAGAGCGGTATCCTTTCTCTGCAAGCTCCCTGACAATCTGGTTGTAGCCGTATCCGGCTAAGAACATGGAGAACGTCGTCTCTACAATTCCCCTTTCCTCTTCATTAATAAGATAACGCTTGGTTACCGGATCGACAGAGTATCCGATAGGAGGAAGGCCGCCTGTATGTTTACATTGGTATGCCGTTTCCTTCATGCCTTTCATTACTTCACGTGCAAGGTTTCTGGAGTAATACTCAGCCATTCCCTCAATTACTGATTCCAGGATACCACTCTCGGGGGAATCATCCAGATTCTCGGTCACGCTGAGAAGCCTTACTCCGTTCAAATTCAATTTTCGTTTATAAAAGGCACTATCATAGCGATTTCTACTGAACCGATCCAACTTGTGCACGATAATAAAATCGAACTTGTTATTCCCGCTGTCCGCTATCATTCTCTGAAATTCGGGACGCTTATCTGATGTGGCAGATTTGGCTCTGTCAATATAAGTCTCTACTATGACATATCCTTTCTGCTTGCAATAAGCTTCAATAGCCCGCAGTTGCGCGTCAATAGATTCCTCCCGCTGGTTATCTCCAGAGAACCGTCCGTATCTACCTACTTTTTTAATCATTGCTTTCTCTCCCCTTGAAGTATGATTTGCAACAGTTCCCTTTCGGGAACCATTGCAATAGTACGAAATTTAACGAGGACGCTTTAAGATTTTATCCAGTAACTCAATTGCAGGTTCGTAATAATTTTCGGGTGTCTCCCGGGTTTTTCCGGAATTCTTCCAGGAGAAGGAGTCAGGTTGTGTGGCATATTGGTTTAAATTTTGACGAGAGACGCGGGTAGAGTACAACATATGCATATCACCTCTTACTTTTTTTGTTTGCGATGGTCAATAATTTCAAAGACAAGCTGGGTGACTGCGGTTATGAGGGTAAGTATCGCTTTCTTCATTACATCAGCCCCCGTTCTTTCAAGCTGACAAAACTGCCGTCGCCAATGATGATATGATCTAATAGCTCGACCCCAAGAATTTGCCCACAGTGCACGAGCCTATTATTCAGCTCAATGTCCTGAGGACTTGGTTCAGGTACACCAGAAGGATGATTATGACCGGCGATAATTGCCGCTGAGTTAGCCAGGATCGCCAGCTTAAAGGTCTCCCTAGGATGTACCAGAGATGAATTCAGAGTGCCGCAGGAGACCTGGTGTAGTGCCGTAGGCTCATTCTTTGTGTTCAGACATAGGACACAGAAGCATTCGCGGTCACAATCCTCAATGAACTGACGGAACAACTCGGCAGCATCTTCAGGCTTGCGAATGGCTCTTTGAGGATAGAGTAGCGAAGGCTTCTCCCGTACCATGCGAAGCGACACAATTTGAATGCGCTTGGCGATTTCTTTTTTATTCATGTTCAGGTGTTCTCCCTGCCTGTTCAGCCAGCCAGCCCAGTGTCTCGCTGTCCATAATGGAAGCCGGAACGATATACTGAGCCAGCCAGTCGTTGTCCAGCAGGACACCCACTCTAAAAGCCAAGGTTTCTGTAATTTCAATAGTCTCGGCGTACTCCAGTCCCATAGCATGCACCTGCAGCAGTATCCTCAGAGAGTCACCGGGTTCACACAAAATGAGAGGATTCCGAAGCAAATGATCTTGCTCATCTCCTGGTTCTGCCTCTGACTGCAAGCTTGTAAACAGTTCGGAAACAAAGTTGCAGAGGTCCTTCGGGTAGATGTCTGGCATTAAAGCATTTAATTCATTCAATTCTTGGATAATAATCATGATCTTGATGTTGCCCCTTTCAATAATTAATTTGGCATCAAGATCATGATATTTATATCAAAATACAGTAAATACAATTTAGAATATTTGGATCAACAAGTCGCGCTCCTGCTGTAGTAAGCGAAAGATGCGAAAGTTGCGACAGTAGAGTGGCGAATAGATGAAGAAACTAACTTTCTCTTTTTTCGATTTCGATCACCTTCGCAAAGCCTTTATTCCGAATATCATAATAGATACCGTATTCCTCCAGATTGGATCGGATCTGCTGCAAACGGATGCTCAAAACATGTGCTGCTCTGGGCCATAAGCGAGAGCGAGTATTGATTTTCTTGCTCAGGGCAATCTGCTCCAAGACACCTAGAAGTTTGGATACAGAGCCTTCCCATATAAATTGCTCCTCCATCAAGAAACAGATTGCCGTGGCAACGGGATTTGAACTCATGACTTCTTCGTTTATCCGGCTGCGATTCTTCTCGTAGGCTTGGAGGAATAAGTCGCCATCAACGTTGGCAGCTTGAGCAATGGCATATCCCCAACGGGTGAAATCCGCCATACGACTTAAGGCTGACAAGTGAACTTCAGGATAAGTCACCATTGCCTTGCTTATAAGCTCAAATATAGCACCCAGAATTAGAGGCTTATCCGCTTCGAACACTCTCCAAATCTCCGCTTCTTCCATCCGGTCATGTTCGTCTATACGCTCCAACTCAAGAAGGATGGCGCGATCCAGAAAATCCGAACGATTGGCTACAACACCGATACCGTTAAGTGTCAGACAACCTTTAAAGGAAAGAACGGTTTCATCATCATCCGTAAACAACTTTCGTTTTGAAATGCTGCCGCCGGTTACTGCCATGCAAAGAAGATCACTGGTCTCTGGCCGTAAAGTATCCATATTGTCGAGGGAGAGCATGAACTGCCTGGATAGAGATAAAGCCAGGTTTGTCGTCCCCTTGGGCATAAAAGCAATGTCTTGGTGAGAGGGATCGACAATGGAACGAATCATTCTTGCAGTAGTTGTTTTAGCAGCACCCTTCTCCCCAGAAAGTATAAGAGCAGGATGTGATATGTTGGGAATAAAGCAGGTGACCAAGTAGATCATGAATAACAGGCCATCCAAATCATTTTTAATGCGTAAATGATTTAGAATGTTGCTCAGTTTTCCTCCGTTTTGGGGCATCACCTGTGTTTTGGTTAAAGCCGTTCGCTGGAATAACAGAGGATGCTCTCGTGTAATTTGGTATCCTTGCTGGGTAATCTGCACATGCTGCCATTGTGAGTCAGCCAAGTCGTAGTATATAACACCCTCCGCCTCTGCAACGCGGAAGAATAAGGGATGTACTTGATTCCTCATATGAGCCTGTGCCTCAAGTAACTGTAAGGTCTGTCTGATAGCCTCAGCAGAAGGGGGAGTACCTTTCTCTTCAAAATAGCGAACGAACAGCCACTGTTTAAAAGATTTACCACCAACTTTATGAACTACCTTTGAACCGGTTGATTCAATTGAGGCGTACGGTTCATGATGCTGGTCCAAAAAAAGATTGGCTACCGAGGCCATACGGATGAGAGCATCGGTTGGATTTTCTTTGGCACCCTCTTGGCTCACCTGAGTAGATTTATCGTCGGGTTGAATGTGAATGTCTTGCATGACACCCCTCCTTTACATAGTTCCCCACTTATGTGTCTCTGGCCGAACACTGCCGATTTTTTTCTTTCTCGGACGATTTGGCGCTATATCTCCAGTTGGTGGGATTTTTTTTACTTGGGGTGAGGGCGGCGCAATCTCAGTAATGCTATTCTCAATAGTTTTGGTTGCTATTACTGGAGTAGCATTTTGTTGTATTTCTAGCTTTTTGGTTTGAATAGGTAGTTCCTCATTTTTAAGACCTTGAAGCGGACGGAGTGTTGCTACAGAGCTGTAAATCCTACCTTCTCGTTCTTCCTCTTCAACAATGACTTCCACAGCTCGTCCGACAAAGCATTCACATTCAAACTCCTCTCCGATTTCCGGGAGAACATCGAATTGCAAACAAAGATTGTACATGGGATCGCCCTTATCCCAAAGCAGAGGTATTTGTTTTTCCGTTGTTATGTGCTGTTTATTGATCTGGATTTTGATTTTCAGCATCAGAACCTCTCCAATTTCAGAAGAGCCTGTTAGAGCTTTGTCAAGGATATCCCAATTATCAATTACTCCAGAATATATTCCCGCCGACGGTCTACTTATGGTGCGTATAATTGTCTTCTTCATCTTAGAATCCCCGCCTCTCATCATTTAAAGTATGTTATATTAAGGGCGAGCCCAGGATGCGACCCTGGACCCGCAGTGATTGTGAGCGCCCGGCCTTACGCCGGGCTTTTAATCTTGATCCCAGTCGTTTTCCGGGTATTTAATTCTGGATAACTGAAGTTCATCAGCATAGATCTCTTCAGTTGATCTGATGGCAAAGGTGCCGCAATCACACGTGCTGAAATACAGTGTGACTTCGGCTTTCGGCAATCCGTGAGATTCCAGTTGGTCAGAGATTTTATTCTCTCTGTAGGCCAAGACGTCGAGCAGGTCGGCGAATCGAACCATTGGGTCGCGCTCGATGTCGTTTAAGCAGGTGATGCTTACACGCTCAGTTCCAAGGTGTACCGTTGAAGCATAGTAAGGGGCGATGTTGAGCAGAAAAGGTCGTAACTTTTCAATATCGCATTTGAAGGCATCAGGAAAAGTAAGCAAAAGACCTTCTTCTAACGCCGGATTGTTTTCTGTAATAATTCCCGCATTAATCATTATTATTTCCTCCTAGAATTTAGTTTGATGGGGAAAATCATTTTATTTAAGGTGCTCTAATCTTCAATTCCATCACCTCTTTTAAACTTAATTTTCAAAGCATTTAATTTTCAAAGATCAACTTTCAACTACAATATTTATATTATAGAAAAATACTAAAGGGCTCTATTGGGATTTTCGTGATCATTTTTTCTCATAAAATTAAATTTTTTATAGGTAAGACTTAAATGCTAGAACAAAATCAAATTTCAATAGCCCATAAAATTTAACAGAATAATCAAAACCCCCTACAGAAAAAGTAGGGGGTTAGTTTCCTAGAGGTTGTCTTCTTTGGTGGTTTTACTAAGAGTCATAATATTAAGTTCCCGTATCTTTTCCATCAGTTTTTTGAAATCCTTCTCATCAATAGAAAGATCATCAGATACTTTATACTTGCCTTGAAGATAGTCAGCGACTGCCTTCTCTAATTGTTTTTCGGTGACTTGGTAATCTTCAGGTGCAGCCTCGAAAAATCCATCTATTATTTCGTTCGTTAATTGGAGGCTTTTTATGGGGAGGGAAGCTACTTCTTTACGCCAATAAATCATACTTCTCTTAATAAAATTCAAATAGTGGTCAGCATAAAATGCACGCATTTCTATATTAGGTAACTGAGTGAGCAAAAGTAAATCTTTATAAAAATGAGTATCCAGTAGCTCATCCAATTTTTTCTTTGTATCTAATATTTTCATTAATATTTCAAAATTAGTACTTCTCTCTATTTTGTATTTTTGTATAAGTTGTTCGGTAGTTGAAAGATCTTTTAGATCATCCTGTAGTATTTCAACAAATTCACGGAACTCATCAAATTTAATCATTTGAAAGTTGTTTGTCCGCATTCTTTTGTGAGTTTTATTATCGAATGTTTCTTTTGCTAGAGTTTTTATTTCACTAAGTTGAAAGGACTTGATTTTTTGTGGGATAAAGCCTGCAGATTTTTTAATGCCTTTACTCTTCAATACTTTAAAGATGCGTTCATGAAAACGATCATAATCATAAGAAAATGATTCCTCATCATCAGTTTCTTGTAGCTTGTTAACTATCTCTTTTATAGATAGGGTTTTAATTTGCTGTTGTTGAAACAATTCAGTACAAATAAAAAAATTAAAAAAATTTATTGTTGCTTCGTCAGACTGTTTATCGCCTTCTTCATCACCAGATAACATCTTAACATTTGTTTCAATAATTGATCTTAGCAAATCATTTGTTTCTTCCATTTAGTGAACCCTCCGTTTGATGTTTTTTGCAATTATAATCATAAAAGTAAAATCTACTTTTTCGTTCGTTCTTGTTAAGAAAATCCCCCTTTATAAAATAATCTTCAAAACGTACGCTGTTATATCAGGAAATTTGGTATTCGAAGCATTAACCAAATTTATTATACTGGCTCTAATTAAAAGAAGCTAAAAAAGCATTGCCCGTTGAATGGGCAATGCTTTGAAGAAATTTATTATCTATTCATTTCTATAAGAAACAGATTGTATTGTCTCGCCTCTATCGGTAACTACCCGAACGAAGAAAGACCCATTTGTCGGGGTAAAGATGGTACCGGTACTGTCCATAAAAGATAAGAAAGGAATCAAAATACCTTCGTATCCTCTGCTAGAAATAGTTGTTTTAATGGTTGGAGTAAACGTATAATCCTGAATTTGTACGCCCTTGATCTCCATGCCGGTCAAGTAAGGGTCAAAGATTTTCAGTCCATCGGCACTGAGGGTCAACTGTAGGCTGTCCATTTTCTTCTGTGCTTCTGCCTGTAGTTCAGGAATGACAATCGTGCCACTCTGAGAACGAGTCGAGCGGATGTCATACTCCTGGGACGAACTGAGCAGATTACCGGCAATTAAAATAGTCATGGGTTCGGTCTGCTTACGGCCTAAGGTATCCAAAGTGTCCACACTTCTGCTACCCACCGGAATCCCGTTCACGGTGATGTTATCCCCAGCCTTGAGCGCGGCCGTTCCAAGGTAGAAGATTTGAAAATACACGCTATCCTCCCAACTCTCCGTGATCTCCCGGTACTTTCCGCCATCGTGGGCAACTACTCCGGTTACGGTCTTGCCATTGCTCAGGCTGATTTTCTGAATACTGTCGATCTTCAGGAAAGTGAAATTGACAATCGTAGAGCCGTACTTGGCCCAATCGCGAGCAATGTCATTCACGGCAATGGCCTTTGCTACCTTATCAAGAGACAGAGGATCAGTGGCCGAACCGAAAAAGGCGGATTGGTTATTGGAGAGTGTCTGTTTGGCACCTGTACTAAGCTTGAGTCCTCCCCCATACTGATCGAGGGCCAGTGACAGCGTGGCGATTCCATCCGTTGATGTAGAAGCAACAGTGGTAGTTCCGTTTGCAAGGACCACCGTGTTATTTTTGAAACTCACACTGTACCCGAAAGCTTCGGCTACCGCCCGGGCTGGAAGATACACCTTATTTTGAATGGACTGAGCGGGCACCTCCAATTGCTTGAACAGTTTTCCGTTAAGAGTGACTTGCTTCTTGCCAACTGTTACGGTCACAGTCTTGTCTCCCTTGATTGCTGTGACGGTCTGCGTCTTGGCATCCCACTTGATTTGGACGACACCCAGGGCGTTGAGCAGCTCCCGCAGGCTGAAGAATGTGGTACCTTGACGGATGAAGGACTGGCTTGTGACTAGCGTTCCGTTGACGTTGAGCTTGACCGAAGCTGCGGAGACTGTGCCGCTTAGAAGAGTTAGGGCGGCGACAGAGGCGATAAACAATGATTTGAGTTTTTTCACGAAATAGTATGCTCCTTTTGTAATGAATGTGGTTTGAACCAAAAGCTGAGTGAAAAGCGAACTACTATTCAGCCTTCGCTATAGAACTAAACTGAAATACTCCCTGATCGACTTGAAGGGCAGTATACGTCCATACGTTGTCGGTCATTTTCTCTGTACCGTTCAACGCAATGACCTTGATTTGTTCCCGTACCCTCATCGTGAGCACACCATTCTCCTCGTCGAAGGATGTCGATTGTATCTCGTAATCGGCTAGTTCCTCACGGGTGCCCTTCTCGCTGAGCTTTTGAACAAGTTTTTGTTGCTGAGTGTAGAGATCGCTGTCGTACAGCAAATGAATTTCCACCAAAGAAAAATCCCCAGTGTTGACGGCTTCGATTATGGAGTTGAGGTATCCCAGGTAGTTGTCCTCAAAGATGAAGTCGTCAGACTTGCCGTTGCCGCCTTCGATGGCTGGAGTGTTCTCCACAGGTTTAGGTTCAGCCACTGGGGGAACAACGGTTACGTTCTGAGAGGCTGACAATCCGCCTTCAAATGATGTAATCCGGTATACGGCGTTTTGTCCCACATTGAAAATGAGTTCGCTCACTTCCTGGGGTTGGACGACGAAGCCAACGCGGAGTGTTCGCTGACCGCCTGAAAGGACAGTAGCTGTCTGATTGTCAGCGGTCTCTACGGTTTCAGCTGTCGGATCGTACTCTAGAAGCTCCTTATTAACCGTAAGTAGGTTAAATGCTCGTCCCGAAACGTCCAAAGGCTGGTCAGTTCCGTTTTGCAGCGTAATGTCAAACACCAAGTATTCATGATCAAAGACGTCCTTGGTAATCTCGGCCCTGTTAATGCTAATGGCAAGACCCTTATACCCATCTTTCCAGTAATGTCCAGTGTTTGCCGATTGTGTTGCAGAAGTTGTGGTATCAGGCGAAGGCGGGATGTTGGATGTTGCTAGTGGTGTGTTGGCCTGATTCGGAGAATTCGTTGCTGCTGGGATGGAAGCAGGGCTTTCTTTCTGTCCACAGCCAGACAAGAGAAGCAGGGATATCAATAGAGTTAAAGGTAATAGCTTCATAATTAGATGTCTCCTTAAAAATGGTATGGAAAATTAGTCCAAACAAGATCAATCACATTATAACACCAGTAGTTCTTTTGGGGTATATTTTTAAATAAAATACCCTATCGTCCCTTGGTGCCTTTTCTTTACTGAAATAAGGTTGGCATAGGGTGATGATCTTGAGCGAAATTATGAAAAAGGTCGGACAAGGAATTCGACATTTCCGCAAACAACGCAAAATGAGCCAAGAAGAACTTGCACATTTGGCTCAAGTACATGAAAGTTACATGGGGAAAATAGAAAGATCAGAGAAGGTTTGTTCTATTGAAGTGCTCGAAAGAGTCACAGGTGCTCTTGGCATTTCATTAGAAGCGTTTTTTCGTTATGTCCAACCTCTTGATAGTGTCAGACAAGAAGAATTTACAATGGAAGAGATTGTTGATCAATTACGAGGGCGTAATGAAGAGGAGCAAAAAAGGGTTTTGAGAGTAATTAAAGCACTATTTGAGGATGATCGTAAGGAATGAGTTAAAGTTAGGGTTGTGATATATACCTCTGATTAATTTGTAGCTTCTCTCCCTCATGAAGTAGGTAGAAACGCATGTCTCTTGTGGACTGGTTGGCCTGTTCAGTAAAGGCGCGGCTGATCTCAGGCTTGTCAAACACCCAAAAGTCTCTTTGCCGTTGCTGGCTAAAAAGGCTTATAAGTGCGTAATTGAAGCTGGCCTCGTTGCAGATTCCGGCGGTTCCCACAGGCAGCATACCAACAACCTGGCCCACAGTGAACTCTGTCGCGGAATTACTCATTACCTCCAACGAAAGAAGGAAGCAGGCGAACAGTACATCGCAGTTGGCGCGCCCGATGATCTGTTCCGTCCTGAAGCGCTCAGAAGTAAGTCCATCCCAAGTAAAAGTGCGAATGGTGGGTTCTGTGGTCCTGAAGTCCGGCGACACCAACTTGTAGGCATGCCTGTTGCCGTAGGCCTTCAAGAAACGATCAAGCTTGATTCGTGAATAGTCTTTATAAGGCATCTTGGGGAGGATAGATCGAAAAAAGATTTTGTAATCCTCTAGATTGGTGTATTCCAGCCCCGTACTTCCCGCTTGTTCGGAATGACTTATTTCCTGAAGTAGTTCCCGCATAGCTTCCATTCGGTGGCGATCTACAAGTTCAAAATCCTCCGGACGTTGAAGGTGCAGTAAAAATGCTGCTGCAGAGAAGCCAGTGTTCCAATCTGGAAGATGATCCTGCCAGAAGCGAAATATCTCCTGTGACTCTGCCGAAGCTACTGGCAAGAACTCCTCCCAGGTTTTGAAAATTGCAGAGATTGTACGCGACACGGAAGAAGGTAGGCTCTCGCGCTGCCAGCATCCGAAGTGCCAACCCAGCGCCTTTTTGAGAAGTGGGAGCGGTACAGTAGCCGGATCACAGAAAATAGGATACCAATCCAACATCGGTTCTACAGGGTACCTAGCATAGGGAAAACGCGTCATCTGTTCGTCGATACGATCTTGAATAAAGGACGATAAGGACCGTTTTTCTTTTTCGCTTAGTGTGTTCATATCATGCTCCTTTCCAAATATAAGGTAGTATGACTATCTATCATTCCTTGTTCAGCCCCTCATTGAAATAATGTTCAAAGGGATCCTCAATACTCTTCCGTCGCTCGGCCTCCATAGCTTCGTGTACATCCAATCCCTCGGCTGCTGCCTTCCTGGCTTCGTCCGAGATCCACAATGGATTAGCTAATGCTGACACCCAATCTAATGCCAACTCATTCGGGCTCCCCTCGATCATCGGCGGTTCATCAGCTAGAGCCTGCTCATCAAGCAGACGAAGTTCTTCTCCTTCTTCAATAATATCGAGTTCGGTCCCATCCCAGTATGGATTGATTGAATTCCCCTCCCGGTAGGTCAGTGCTACTCTCAATCTCCAGATTGTTTCTTCGGTAACGTTTTTGTCTGTCATCCTCCGGATGGCAACGGCCAGCAGGTGAATGGAGCCGTCGTAATCCAACGTTTTCTTTAAAAACTCCAACATCCTTTGTCTCAGTGATTCGCTTGTGTAAATATCTTCGTTTATACCTGTCTCCTCCAAACATTTTGGTTTCAAAGATATGATATTTATTTATGGATTGCCGCGCTGCGGAAAAAGCTACCCGTAAGGGATCGTAAAGGGATGTCTAAAGGGAATTAACTAAACAGAAATGTCGCATAAGTCTTGCCCGACTATGTATTCTAAAAATAAGAAATATAATGTTTGTAATATACAAGCGAAATGAAAATTAATGGTTGCAATATTAATAGGAACTATTAATATTGATAGATGGTTTCTGTTGATTTTTAAAACAGCGGTTAAACTCTTTCCGCTGTTGACGCTATTGTCGCTTGAAAGGAGGAGTTCGAAATATTGTATTGGAGAAAATTGATTGCTACAAGCGGAGAGAGACCTGTACTAAATGCTATAGACATTTCGGTTAAAGGTTTGGCTTATTTAATGAGTAAAATCTAAATCAAATAAGTTTAGAGCCCTGAGGTTAACATGTGCTTTAGAAGATGCTTTAATTTCTATTCATATTTGAAAGTGTTTTAAGTGTGTTAAAGTTATTGTTTACAAGAAAGTACAGTGAGATGAATATATTTCTATAATGGGCACAAATTTAAAAAGAGCAGCCCCCTGTATAAGAGGCCACTGAAAAACTAGCGTTTCTTAGAAAAAGTACAAACACACATCACAAAGACGACGTCTATTCAGTTCTCTGAATAGACATCGTTCTTTTTTTATCTATTTTCTTTTAGTTTGGTTACTCCATGAGTCTCAATATTCGTTTTAAATTCACAGCGAATATCGCCATAGCTCCCTGAATTTCCATGCCAATCAAACCCGAGGAGGATGCAACATCGTACCCGTGTCTGTGCTTGAGTTCGCTATTTTTAGCTTCAATTTTGTATCACTCTTTAGCTTTGGTCTTAAACCCTTCACTCTCCTGAAACACAACTTGCTTTACATGCTCATGGCTCTTTATGCTCACCGAGTACGTTTTGCTTTTTGCACCTTCTTTGTAGCACCCTTCCTTCAGCGGGCATTGTTTGCACTTTTCAATATCAAAATGGTAGGTATCCCTTTGGTTTTTACCCTGGCCTTTTTTCCCTTGCCGTGCTCTGCGAATCGCTAAGTGCCCGGCCTTACAGACATACCTTCCTGCATCTTTGTTAAATTCAAACTCGTCTTCCTTCTTGCGGTTTCCCTGCGTAATCATCGGATTTAATTTGGACACAAGCTCAATTTTATGTTCTGTACTGTAAGCAATATTGTCTTTTTCGGAATAGGCAGTGTCTCCAATCACGATTTCCACGCTCATGCCTGCGGCCTTGCTCTTTTCAATAAGGGTCTGTAATTCTTTCCCATCCGACTTTTCACCTGTGGTAATCGTCGCTGCCGTAATGATTCGTTCTTCGCTCATCGCAATATGCGTTTTGTATCCGAAAAAAGAGGAGTCCGCACTTTTGTGGCCCACTTTGGCATCGGGATCGGTAGAGGTTTGCAGATGTTCTCCATCGTCAACAATCGTCTCTTTCAACAAATTCAACGCTTCGTTTACCTTGGGCAATCCTGTGAAACGTCCATCCTTCTCAATGACCGCTATGAGCTTCTGACTATATTCAATTTCATCCTCTACTACATCCGTAACAGGTTTAATCGGAAAGGCACTTTTCATGGATTCATCGAAGCTATAGATTGCTTTTCTTACCTTTTTAGATCGTTCCCGTAGAACTTCTTGTGGGCTTCTTTGGGTATAGCGGGCTTTGGTGTGGGTGGCGTCTACAATGATGGATTTGCTGCGAATAATACCTTTTTGAATCGCAATCTCCACCGTTTTGCCAATAAGTAAATCGAGTAACTTCATATCTTTTAGCCGTAACTTACGGAATTTGCTTAGTAGGCTGGAGTCAATGACTTCTTCCTCTGGAGCCATATGTAGAAAAAACTTGAACGACAAATCCGTTTTGGAGCGTTCCACTAGATCGGCGTCGGACAAGTCATGAATGGATTTGAGTAGGAGATATTTAAACATTCGGACCGGGTCTACCGCCGTTCGGCCATTATCTTGGCAATACCTTTCGTTTAATTCCTCATAAACAAAGCTAAAGTCTACCAACTCGTCTATGCGTCGCAGCAAGTTATCTTTTTGAATGAGTATACTGTACAACTCGATATACGGGCTCAAGATAAAGCTTTGCTGCTCAGGAAGCATGAAGACCACCAGCCTTTGAGTGTGATCCTTTCATTATATCGAAAAAAAGAGACATCCTTTGTATAGAATGTCTCTTAAGGTTCTTAATGGACTTTTTCAGTGGCCTCCTGTATAAGGACCGCTCTTTTTAAAATGACTTAAATCATCAATGTATTTTGCTTATCAAGAACCATTTCACAAAAGGAGTTTACAGTTAAGATTTTATTTGTATATTCTTTGGGGAAATATTGATGATAATTCTTGGGGACGACTAATATAACGTTGGCTTCCTCCATCTGTTTTAACTGTTCTTTTGATATGCCTTTTTCCAAGGTGGCGAGGTATTTGGTTTTTGTTCTTTCTGCTTCATCAAGAATCTGTCTCCATCTATCTTTACATGTTGTTTTTGCCCCGAGGAAAGTAAGTTTTTCAACGGGGAAGTCTTTATCTTGATACTGGTTATTTCCAGGAAACATGAAGTCAGGTTGCTTATTTAGCTCACTTTTACCTGGGTGAGAAAATATTAACCCCCACTTCTCAAATATGAAATCCAAATGATGTTCAAATGACTGTCCGGCACGTTTCTTTCTTCGGTTAAGAGCTGAACTTGCGAAACGGAGCAAAGCATCAATATCTTCAAATGGACTATCAAAATCTTCTTTATAAAGTGATCGTTCTAATTCCTTGAATATAGTATACTCAATGTCAATCCATTCCAGTAGCATATCGTCAGTTGCTTCTTTAACGAAATTTCCACCATTATATTTTTTGTAAAAGTTGAAATATATCTCTCTGGCCCGATTTGCTATTTGAATAGTATTGGGAAATTTATTTTTGTTTACCGTATACTCATTTATAAGGTTTTCTAAAGTTGAATCGTAGGCTTGGCTCTCCAATCCATATGTCGCTGAGTTGTTTACAGGAGACAAGGCAAAAGTAGCCATGAATGCTTCAGCATCATCACCTGACAGGACGTATCCTAAATATTCTATATCACTGACTTTAATAAGGATAAAAAGGTCACCGACATGATTCTCCGTAAACAGAGGGAATTTTCTTCCGAATTTGGTGATTCGATATTCATTTTTACTTCCATACCATTTAAACATATTGCTTGTTGGAATATCCAGTTGCTCCCAGAATATTTTTACTTCGCGTTCTTTCTTAACACCTCTAACTCCAGGTTCATCAAATAAAAGCGGCCACGCACTTTTGGAGATATAAAATCCGTTCTGATTCCCTCCGGTTAGTCCCGTATCATTCGCAGAAAGATATTTGCAATAAAATTTCCCATATTGAGAAGCTCTTGCAATTACCTCGTCTCTAATATTTTCGAAATTGAATTCACCTCTATAAAAGTCAGATGAATGTTTGTTTTCAATTAATGAGTCAATCATATTTGCGGCAATTCTCTCAACAACCGGTACTGATACCGAATTTCCAAATTGTTTATAGGCAGAAGTGTCAGCTACCACTATTTTAAAGGAGTCAGGGAATCCCTGCAGTCTTGCGCATTCACGAGGAGTTAGTCTTCGCGGGTTTTTCCCTGTTTGTGGTATGAGAATTTCAGATCCATCCTTATAATATCTTGCAGACAAAGTTCGTGAAGGCCCATTCAAATTGACTAGGCCAAATCCAAAACCGTTTCCGGCTTCTCGATGTTTATTGGCGTAGTCTTGAAGATATTTCCATAGTTTATCGGTAAGAGTATATTTCTCAGGAACATCCTTTTCCAGTATTGTTTCTATAGCCACTCCTCTCCATGGGAGAAGTGGAAATTCAAATTCAATAGGTTCTCTGAAACCGACCATATAAATTCTTTCCCTGTGTTGCGGTACAAGCCCCTTTGCGTCCAATATTGCGGCATAAAGCTTGTAGCCAAGCTCCTTTTCGAGCACTTTTTTAATTGTTCTGAATGTTCTCCCTTTATCATGGGAAACCAAATTCTTTACGTTTTCCAAGAGAAATGCCTTTGGTCGTTTATCCTTTAGAATTCTGGCGATTTCAAAAAACAGGGTTCCTTGTGTTTCATCCGCAAATCCATGTTCCCGACCAAGTGAATTTTTTTTGCTGACTCCGGCAAGGCTGAATGGTTGGCAGGGAAAGCCCGCCAAAAGAATATCGTGATCCGGAATAGATAGGGTTTGCACATCTCTTATATCGCCTACAGGGGCTTCTCCAAAGTTTTCTTTATAAGTTACTTGGGCTTTTGCATCCCACTCGGAAGAGAATACACATTCACATCCGTGCTTTTCAAATGCAATTCTTAATCCTCCAATACCGGCAAATAGATCTATAAACTTGTACATTAGTTGACCTCTTTCTTAAAGACTTTCAGTTGGCATAGTTATTTAAAGTATAACACAATAAACTATACATAGAATATATGTTCCTAAGATACGATTAGGATAATATAGAGGGATTTGGAAAAGTTTTAACTGATATTGGTTCTCCTGTTGAATCTAAAATCACTAGGTGAATAGAAAAAGTTGATAGATATTCAATCATTTCGCCCATTGGTTTAAATGAGTCTATTGTAAAATTAAAGTGATGAAAATTGTTATTATATTTGGACTGGGAGAAGTAGACTATAAGTATGAACCCCGATGGATGACTTTTAATTTTAAAGATAGCTTTTGGTCTAAGTTGTCCTGCCAAAAGTTCAGATGTTCCTGTGAAATAGGGTAAACTAAGTAATAAGTCGTTGTTTTCAAATTTGATTTCACTATAACTTTCCATTGCTAACCTCCTAAAGAAAATTTATATGGGGTGAAACTTAATGACCGATATTGTAAGCAAAGAAACGCGGAGTAGAATGATGAAGAATATAAAATCAATTTCAAAGCTTGAAGACAGAATTGCCCACTCTTTATGGAGAAAGGGGTACAGATTTAGAAGAAATTCAAAGAATTTATTTGGAAAACCAGACTTATCAATCAAAAAGTACAAAATAGTTATTTTTATAGATTCTTGTTTTTGGCATATGTGTGAGGAGCATCTGGTTTTACCCAAAACAAATGCAGAATTCTGGTTATCCAAATTAGAAGGGAATCGTCTAAGAGATATTAGAGTTGATGAATATTATGAAAATGAAAAATGGTACTCAATGAGAATTTGGGAGCACGAATTTAAAAAAGATTTTAATACTGCAGTTGAAAGAATAGCAAGGTTCATTGACAATGTGAAAGATGTTGAAAATTAGTGCTTGCATAGTTCCAAAGTTTGATATTTTCTTTGATGATTCAGGATATATATGGTATTTTAAGGGTAGGGTTTTAGTTTGAAGATTCAATTCTAGTGGAAATTGTCTTTTGTGGAATATATAGGGAGTGAAGAGGGGTTTGCCGTATGAATAATTGGAGGGTTTCGGATAATGACATCTTATATATAGAAATGAAGACCGGCGATTTATACTTTCCTAATTCCAAGGAAATATTTTTGTCTGAATTTAAGTCTATACCACCTATCAAAAATAGTCCTACAGAGAAGCCATCCGTAGATGTTGATTTTCTAGAGTTTTCAAAGATTCCTTTATCATTGGAATTTGTGGTGACCAGACAAACTGAGGCCGAAAATAAGTCGGAGTACCTCCAGTTATTTTTGCAATGCAAAAATAATAAAGAAAACTTTATTCCGGATGGAATGAATATTATTGAAATAGATTACATTATATACAAAAATGTATGGTATCCCTTTGAACAGGGTGCTATAGAAGAAATCAGAGATCTTTTAAAACTTGCTAATATTTTGTCGTTAGGACGAATTTCCCTAAAACAGTATCTCATCCTTAGAAATAAAGCGCCTCATTTGTTAAATGACATTGCTTTAAAGAACCAGAAGCCGTTTTACTTTGAAAACATCATTAATTCCGAGGATGAAATCCCATTTTTTAAAGGGAAACTCTATCCTTATCAATTTCAGGGGTACAGGTGGCTTAAAATGATTTCGGAGGAAGATGCAGGCTGCATACTTGCAGACGAAATGGGCTTGGGTAAGACAGCACAAATAATTGCGCTTCTTTCTAATGAAAAGGATCATGCAACAATTCCGTCTCTCGTTATTGCCCCTGTTTCTTTAATGGAGAATTGGAGAAGGGAAATTGAAAAGTTCGCTCCTGAAATAACAACGGTAGTTCACCAAGGAAATAACAGAACCGGATTTTTTCATGAACTACGAAAATTCGATCTGGTGATTACAACATATGATACAGTTCTTCGGGATTTGCCAATGCTACAAATGCTCAACTGGAACTTGGTTGTACTTGATGAAGCTCAGGCTATAAAGAATCCATATGCAAAAAGATCCAAAGCTGTAAAACAGGTTCCAAGAAGAACCTCAATTGCTGTTACGGGTACTCCTATCGAAAATAGATTGACTGATTTGTGGTCTATAACAGATTTTGCTTTTCCAGGTTACCTAGGCAATTTAAAAGATTTCGAGATGACATATACTGAGGATATTGATGGAGCACAAAATTTGGAGTCTGTGATTTCCCCAATAATGTTAAGAAGAAGAGTTAAAGAGGTTGCTGGTGATTTGCCACCCAAGATAAATATTCCACAAGTTTTACAAATGAATGACGCCGAGGCCGGACAATATGAGATGTTAAGACAAAGGATAATTGATGAATATGGAAAAAATGCTTCATTGATATCACTTATTAAATTAAGAATGTTTTGCTCCCATCCCATGCTTCAAATGGATGAATATATTGATCCGTCGCAATTTATGAAATACCAAAGAATGTTGGAAATAATAGAAGAAATAACTTTAAACAAAGAAAAAGCGATTATTTTCACTTCTTTTAAAAGAATGTCGGATATTATAGTTTCAGATTTAACCAAGAGATATGGATTCTTTTGCGATTTCATTGATGGCAGAGTTCCTGTAGATGAAAGACAACTTAAAATAGATGCTTTCTCTAAAGAAATGGGTTCTGCTGTTCTGGTTTTAAATCCAAGAGCTGCAGGAGCAGGATTGAATATCACAGCAGCAAACCATGTAATTCACTATAATCTTGAATGGAACCCAGCAGTTGAAGATCAGGCTTCTGCGCGTTCTTATAGAAGAGGCCAAGAGAGACCTGTAAATATATACAGGCTATTTTATGCAAATACGGTTGAAGAAGCTATTGATCTTCGCTTGGATAGAAAGAGACAATTATCTGATACCGCAGTTATAGGGAATGACGGAACTTCCGGTGATTACGAAGATATTTTACAGGCATTGTCTATGACGCCAATTTCGGAGGGATAAAATATGGATACCAAAATACCAAGTGCAATTTCCAAGTTCTTAAGTCCAAATGATACAGGGGAAAACAAGGCACATCAAGCAGGAATTCTTATTCCTAAAGACGAAGAGATACTGTCTTTTTTCCCCAATCTTGGACGTGAGACGAAAAACCCTAGAACTATTTTGAGTTTTGAAGATATGTCGGGGGAGAGCTGGAGTTTTAACTTTATTTATTATAACGGAAAACTTTTTGGCGGAACCAGAAACGAATACAGATTGACTGGAATGACAAAATTTATTAAGAGTAACAATTTAAAGGCCGGGGACAAGATTATATTCCATCGAACTTCTGGGGACAATTTGCTGATAAAACATCAGCGTATGAATAATATAACAGGCGAAGGTAATGGGAAATTAAAATTGAGCAATAAATGGAAGGTGGTAAATATATGAGCACTGTAACAAGATCACTTCATGTTCCTCCTGATGCAACGAGAATGATTGAGGGTCTTAGAGATACTGGCTATGAGTTCAATACTGCTATGGCAGATATTATTGATAATTCTATTGCTGCTGGTGCAACATTGGTAGATATAAGAATATTGATGGACTTTATCGGCGATATAAGCATCTATATTGCAGATAATGGTTCTGGTATGAACGAAGCAGGGTTGATTAATGCCATGCGTTACGGTTCGAACGAAAGACCTGACCCAGGAAGCCTTGGAAAATTTGGATTGGGACTTAAGACAGCCTCTACAGCTTTTTGTAGATCTCTCTCTGTTACAAGCCGTTCGAATAGTAGTTCCGATATATTAAAGGCACGATGGGACTTGGATCATGTGAGCCAAATTCAGGAATGGCAGTTATTATTCATGGAACCGGATAAAGATGAGGTGGAGATGCTGGATGCAACCACATGCGGAAATTCCGGCACTATAGTATCTTGGGAAAAAGTTGATAGAGTTTTAAAATCATATTCTGACCAAGGCGGTTCCTATGCCCGCAAAGCACTTGAAAGAATTCAGGATAGCTTGGAAGATCATATCTCAATGGTGTTTCAACGTTTTCTGGACAAAGATTATGATCGCGCAAATGATGTCACAATTCGTTTGAACGGGAAAGAAATAATAGCTTGGGATCCATTTTGTTCTGATGAACCTTATACGGAAGTTGTGGCAGAAAGAGCACAGGAAGTAGAGCTCCCGGATGACCAGACTTCATCATTTTTTATCAAGGCTTACGTTATACCCAGAAAAGAACAATTTAGCAATGAAGAAAATTCCAAGAGAGCCAAGTTGACCAATGATCGTCAAGGTTTTTATATATATCGTGAAAATAGATTAATACATTTCGGTGACTGGTTGGGAATGTTCAGAAATGAGCCACATGGAACGTTGCTGAGAGTAGAGTTCTCTTTTGATCATACTTTGGATGATGCTTTCAATGTAGATATTAAAAAGTCTAAAATTCTATTAAATGATGATTTATATAATTGGCTTAAAGATCAATTTCTGCCTGCTCCGAGAAGAGCAGCAGACGACCGTTATCGTAAGGGTATAAATAAAGGCGTCGGAAAAGTCGCTAAGGGTGCGCATGATGTTTCGAATTCGGGCATAGGTTCCAAGGAGAAAGCCTTGGAGATGGCAAAAATTGAAGTTACTGATCCAGCTAATAATGAAGTCGAGATTACAAATGGGAATGGCAAGTTTAAAATAAAATTGCCCATCATAGAGCCTGCAAAAGAGGGCGAAGTGCATGTCGCTGCTGTTGATTCCCTGGATGACGGATTGCTATGGGAACCGTGTCTGATCAATAAACATCATGCTGTAAGAATTAACACTTCACATCCATACTATCATAAAGTGTATGTTCCCAATCTCTCCTCTGGTGTGACAGTACAGGGGATGGATTCCTTGCTTTGGTCGATGTGCGAGGCCGAGCTTGGAACAATTAATGAGGAAACAAAGTATCATTTAAAAGAATTAAGATACGAGGTATCAAGATTACTTCGAAAATTGGTGGAAGATTTGCCTGAACCGGAGTTGAAAGATGATAAATAAAATTAATACCTTGTATGCAGAAACTAAATTAGGTGAATTATATGGGCTCGCCTTCGGTATTACCGAAGGCGATAAATATATTGATATTAGACCTTTAGATTTGCATCTTGGAGAAGGATTTGTGGTAAGAATTCATTTTACTTGGAGAAGTTTAATATGCGATTTTTTACCTGATAATTATGCGACCTCGCTCATCAGAGCTATGGGGGATGCTGCAAATAATCAACGGGAGTTGTTCTCGAAAATTTCCACATCTCTAAAAAATCGTTCAAATGTTCAATTTGAAATGAGTATAAATGGTATATCAGTGAATCCGGAGGATAATTCGGAGTGGCCGTACACTTGGAGACAACTATCCTTGTCATTAAAGATAATGCCGTTTGTTTTTGAGAATCTTACTACAAAGGATAATGAAAACATTATTATAGAATGGGGAGGGAAACTACTCTCCATGATTCTTACTTTACTTCCCATGGAAGAGATTCCGGAGGAAGGAAATACTACAGGGCTTCCCGAAGGTGCCGTAACACGAATCGAAGTGAACAAATACGAGAGAAATCTTATAAACAGACAGACTTGTTTGCTTATTCACGGTACCAATTGTAAAATTTGTGGGTTTGATTTTGAAGCAAGATTTGGAGAGATCGGTAAAGGATATATACATGTCCATCATCTGACTCCCGTATCCTCTATTGGCCCGGACTACATCATTAGCCCGGCGGATGATTTATTGCCAGTATGCCCCAACTGTCATGCTATGCTGCATAAAAGAAACCCTCCTTTCACAATTCAAGAAATTCGCGAAATTATTAATAAAACAGGAAAGATTCTTTCTTGAAGGTATATAAAAATTTAAAATGCATACAATTCTTTGGAATGGGAATGATTGTTTTGACTAATGGGAATGTTGAAAGATATTATATTGATTTGCCTGAAGCTTGTCCTTTGGATGGTGCACATAAAGTTGATAATGATATCAATGTTTATAGGATTGTCGAGAACTTTAAACCTAACGAAGATGATTTTCAACCACTCGGGCTAAAAAGATCAAAAGGGTATTTTAAAAAGAAAAGTCAACTTCTTTATTGTAAATCTTTAGCTCTATCAGTTCTTGGTGATTTTACTGATGCAGAAAACGCCAAAGCAAGTATGAGTATAAGATATAGCAGTCAAAGATTCATTGCAAAAGGAACAATTACACCAAGTTGTGGGAGAATAAGCAATACTCCAGGTCCTATTGGTAATTCACATATTAGCTGGTGGCCTTTTTTTGGAGTGAATCCTTGTTTGTCTTTTGAAGTGGTAGGAGGAGAGACTGATGGATCTTGATATAATTTCAACACCACTGGGAGATTTATTTATTATCAATATTCTTTTATTTATTGATGAACCTAAAATATTTACCTGTAAAGATGAGAATGATTTTTTTTATTTGGCATATTTCATTGATGAACATGACGAACATGATGAATGGTTTTTTGTAGAGATAAGTGATAAAAGGTCACGCGAAATTGGTTCCGGTAAAATATCAATTAAGCAAGTTATTATGAAGCCGGAAACCCAATGGGTGTGGAAAGCTTTTCTTGCATATGATGAAGATAGTAATTCTACTGTAAAGAAAATTCATGCATCCCAAATAGACGAAAATGATCTTCCGGAGAAAGATATAAACGTTAATCTTAACCCAATTCAAGTTGATACTGATACTTCAGGAAGACACATGAGTAAAGCTGAAAAACCCAAGGGGATTAATGAACAATTAAGCACATATAGAATTGATACATATCCTACGGAACTTCCAGATAGAAAAAATAGAACCGTAGAAGAATCAGTAGCAACTGGACGTGATGTTTTGGATTTATCCTTAAAAATAAATAATAATTTTTCTGCCGAATTGGATCTAGGCATATTAGGAACAACGTTATCGACTACTCAGGAGTTGTTGTATCTTCTTGACGATAGCTGGACAGGTAGAAACAAAGCACCCGAAAAGGTAAGGAAAAGAAACGCACTTAATGTCACAACGTTATTTGCTGCATCTTTTGGTATACGAATTAAATCTCAGACTTATGCAAATGATGAAGGTTTTACGGAAACGTCCGGAAACCTTGAGCGGTTTTTGGATTTAATTAATAGCAGTAAAAATACAGATTTGTTGGAAATGAAACTGAAAATGCTTAAACCTAAAGCGGGCTTACTATTCAAAGAACTTCTCAAAATATTTAATGAGCATCAAATCGAGCCCAAGATTGAGCTCGCTAATCCTAACAGTAAATATCAAGAAACCAAATTAACCAGTATTCAAATCTATAGGGCGGTCAGCACGATCAATTATATACCCGAAGAGCAAAGTGAGGTTTTAGAGGTACAGGGTACTCTGGTGGGTTTAGCACTCCTCAGTCGCAAATTTGAATTCAAAACAGATAGTGGAGAGCATTTTTCGGGCAAAATAATAACTGAATTAGATCAAGATAGGTATCAACTTCCTATAAGAGTGTCTGCAAAGTTTTTAATGAAAAGTTCAATAAAGAGTTTAAATGGTAAGCAAAAAGTATCCTACGAGTTATTAGAAATGCTGAACATAGAATAGTTATAGATCAGAACGATATAAACGTATACCTATGAATACGGGCTATGGGGTGTTTACTGAAAGGCTTTCTCGGATGGAGGATGAACAATTACTCAAGGATGTTAAATAAGATTATTTGTCAGAAGGGACGTGTTTGCCTCTAAGGGAGATGTCGATTTTAATTTATAAATGGAAGTGATAAAATGAAAGATATAGTAATTACTGTAAGAAGCGGAGATGGAACATTTAATATTGAATCAATTCAAAAGTTTGAAGAATGGAAAAACGGAGAAAAGAACACAAATATTTTGCTCGAAAAATGCGGTAGAAAATTATTCAATATTTTACACAATGATTTAAATTATATACAAATTACCACTGAAGGCTTGTTTTCTTTTAAATTTGTATTAGGAATAGATAAGGAAGAAACAACAATGAGACTAATGGGACATATAGCTGAAGCTATTATAGTTTCAAGATGTGGGAATAACCCCCAATTAAATAGAGAATATGCAACATATGCTAGGAAAGGGAAAAAAGTAGTTAGAACTCCTGACAAGTTCATTGCTATTGGAACTGGTCACCACAAAACAAAATTGAAATATGCATCTAAACATAATCCTAATCATACTCAAAACGATGTAATATGGATAAATAAAGAGAATCCCGAAATTGAGTTATTGGAGATAAATAATAATTCACCAGGTGGAAAAACTGCTGCATTACAAATAAAAGCTAGTAATTTGAAGAGTGATTACATTGTGAATGAAATCAAGAAGGATAAATATACTGTCCCGATAATTTATTTTGGAATGAAGGATAATTATTCGAAAATTAAGAGAAAGCTAAAGGAGTATAATAAGTTCGATCACATGAATTTTGTAGATGTAAGAGATATTGATGAGGATGCGCATGAGGAATTTCTAGAATACAAATCAATAGTTGATAAGCTTATTAGTGGGGAGTTAAATCCGAGAGGCTTGCTAGATACACAAGATACATTATTAAGCAAATCTGCATTAGCAACTGCATTGAATATATGTAATATCAATGATACTTTACTAATATGATTCTCAATTTCTACTATTAAATCGGTGGCCTTTGCAAAGTGAAAATGTAATTGTTTTGAATGTTATGTTAAAGAGCACATTAAAGACAATTACCAGTCCCAGTCACCAGTCTATCTCACTTAGCAACCCTGAGTAATCTCGTGACGACGAATTACGGCTTTAACATCTGCGCCTCTATAAGCCCCTGTCCATCATTACCTCGTTGTGGTTAATGATGGACAGGGGCTCTTCACGTAAATAATTAATCTTTTGGAACCACATATTCTGATAATTTTATTCCTTTACTAACTTCAGTTGCATATGAAATTTTTATACCTGAGGCTGTCACAATATCCTTAACGCTGTAATGGTTTTTTTGTATAACATCTGCATACCTCACGCCGAATAAATGTATTTTAGCAACTTGCTTTCCGTGAGGTGCCATCCTATACATTTCGCTTAAAATTCTTCCTAATTCCTGAACATTCAAGTGAATTCTCCCTTCATTTCATTTTTAATGGACTAATTGTATTTCTATAGGGTCACAGATAAATCCTGCTATGACTTATGCTTGATATTCCTACTGTTTAAAAATCTAGCAATAGGAAACACTAGTATTGTAGATTTGAAAGGGGGAACATGGGATGGGAGCTTGTCGTATATCAATGGTAAGGATGGACACAGTGGGAAAGCATTTTCCGAAGAAGAGAGAAACATTGTCTGAATATGCAGCACTAGAACTATAGGGTCACAGATAAATCCTGCTATGACTTATGCTTGATATTCCTACTGTTTAAAAATCTAGCAATAGGAAACACTAGTATTGTAGATTTGAAAGGGGGAACATGGGATGGGAGCTTGTCGTATATCAATGGTAAGGATGGACACAGTGGGAAAGCATTTTCCGAAGAAGAGAGAAACATTGTCTGAATATGCAGCACTAGAAAACGCTTATCTTGACGGAATGAGAGAAATACTTAGCGAGGTGGCCGCCAGAAGGCATCTTGAATTATGGGGAATACGATCTAACAATCCTCATATCAGGAAGGCTAATAAAGAGTCTTCTTATGCAATTGATCGCCTACACAGTAGTTTAAACGAGACTCAACGTGAATTGTACGGATTCATGGAAGAGGCTATGAGCGCAGAACAGGGTCTCGAAGAAGAGGAAGCCTTTATAGTTGGATTTCTGGAGGGATACCGTTTTATAAAAGAGCTTCAGAGATCGGGTGGAGGCCTGACTCTGGTTTAGAGGATAATACCTGGTATGCTATAATAAAAGTAATATTCAACCGGAGGTGTCCAAGATGCGATGGGGTGAAGTTCAGGAGCGGTTTCCGAATGAATGGGTCGTTCTTGAGGCGACTAAGGCCTATTCTAAGGAGGGCCAGCGTTTTATTGAAGAGATGTCCGTGATCGATTCCTACGAGGACTCTACCAAAGCATTGAAGCGGTATAGTGAATTACACCAGGAAGACCCTCACAGAGAGTATTGTTTTTTTCACACCTCCCGTCCTGAGGTTGTAGCACGAGAACGATATGTCGGGATTAGAGGGCCCAGATGAATATAACAGAAATTTATGGACTTCCCTTCGTAAGCATGACAGTGGTGTTTAGGGGGAGAGAGTTAAAGCTGGAGAAGGTATTGCTTGACACAGGCTCTGCCAGTACGCTCTTGAACGCGGACATCGTGCAGGAGATTGGTATGGTTCCTGAAGGAAATGATGTCGTTGATCTTATACGAGGGGTAGGTGGTGTGGAGTATGTTTACACCAAATACCTGGACTCAATTATAGTCGATAAAGCAATACTTAATGATTTTCAAGTGGAAATCGGAAATATGGATTATGGTATGGAGATCGACGGAATACTTGGTTTTAACTTCTTGAAGCAAGCAGGGGCTGTGATTAACACTGGAGAAATGCAACTGAAAACTAACGTTTCCTAAACGGCTATCTCGTACAATTCCAGCAGCAACCCCCGCCGAATTGTGGCTCTGCATGTCCACGCCTCAGTTTCTAAAATCCCTTTCCCATCAAGGGGTTAAGGCCCTTTTTGGGAAAGGGGTTCTACACGGGTTAATAGAAGAAAGGTATAGTCATTCATAAAATGAACCCGTAATCTCAAACCATATGGTTTGAAGATACGGGTTCATTTAATTTATATAGCTTACCCAGTATTCTTTTCTGGATAGCACCATTTACAGCCATTATATCCTTGAGCAAAGTAAAACTGAGCATTGTCTGTATCAATTCTATGTTGGGGTTTGATTTCATTAATTCTGCAGCGTAACTCTACTTTTGCGGTTTTGTGAACTTCCTTTGTATTAGTATTCACTATATAAGTCGCCATAGTACACCTCCCTTCAAATGTATTTTACTGTATAAAAATCAATAAAACAAGAACGTTTGTTCTTTTTTATTGATTGCCTTGTTATATATAATAATTGCTACCTGTCACTGTTCGTTGTTTTAAATCTAGCAAATAGGAAACACTAGTATTGTAGATTTGAAAGGGGGAATAAGGAATGGGAGCTTGTCGTATATCAATGGTAAGGATGGACACAGTGGGAAAGCATTTTCCGAAGAAAAGAGAAACGTTGTCTGAATATGCAGCACTATTTGATTTCATTAATTCTGCAGCGTAACTCTACTTTTGCGGTTTTGTGAACTTCCTTTGTATTAGTATTCACTATATAAGTCGCCATAGTACACCTCCCTTCAAATGTATTTTACTGTATAAAAATCAATAAAACAAGAACGTTTGTTCTTTTTTATTGATTGCCTTGTTATATATAATAATTGCTACCTGTCACTGTTCGTTGTTTTAAATCTAGCAAATAGGAAACACTAGTATTGTAGATTTGAAAGGGGGAATAAGGAATGGGAGCTTGTCGTATATCAATGGTAAGGATGGACACAGTGGGAAAGCATTTTCCGAAGAAAAGAGAAACGTTGTCTGAATATGCAGCACTAGAAAATGCCTATCTTGATGGAATGAGAGAAATACTGAGTGAGGTAGCGGCTAGAAGACATCTTGAAATATGGGGAATGCGTTCTAACAATCCTCATATCAGAAAAGCTAGCGAAGAGTCATCTTATGCAATCAAACGCCTACACAGTAGTTTAAACGAGACTCAACGTGAATTGTACGGATTTATGGAGGAGGCTATGAGCACAGAACAGGGTCTCGAAGAAGAGGAAGCTTTTGTAATCGGATTTCTGGAGGGATACCGCTTTATAAAAGAGCTCCAAAGATCTGGTGGAGGTCTGACTCTGGTTTAGAAGATACCTCCTGGTATGCTATAATAATAGTAATTATTCAACCGGAGGTGTCCAAGATGCGATGGGATGAAGTTCAGGAGCGTTTTCCTAATGAATGGGTCGTTCTTGAGGCGACTAAGGCCTATTCTAAGGAAGGCCAGCGTTATATTGAAGAGATGTCCGTGATTGACTCCTATGAGGACTCTACCAAAGCATTGAAGCGGTATAGTGAACTGCACCAGGATGATCCCCATAGAGAGTATTGTTTCTTTCACACCTCCCGTCCTGAGGTTGTGGCGCGAGAACGATATGTGGGGATCAGAGGGCCAAGATGAACATAACGGAAATCTATGGACTTCCCTTCGTAAGCATGACAGTTGTGTTTAGGGGGAGAGAGTTAAAGCTTGAGAAGGTGCTGCTTGATACAGGTTCTGCAAGTACGCTTCTGAACGCGGATATTGTACAGGAGATTGGTATGGTTCCTGAAGGAAATGATAGCGTTGATATTATACGGGGTGTAGGTGGTGTGGAGTATGTGTACACCAAATGCCTGGATACGATAGTAGTCGATAAAGCAATGCTTAAGGATTTTCAAGTTGAAATCGGAAACATGGATTATGGCATGGAAATCGACGGCATCCTTGGGTTTTACTTCTTGAAACAAGCAGGGGCCGTGATTGACACTGGAGAAATGCAATTGAAAACTAACGTTTGCTAAACGGCTATCTCGTACAATTCCAGCAGCAACCCCCGCCGAATTGTAGCTCTGCATGTCCACGCCTCGGAAAATAGAACCATTGTCCACATAAAACCACAACGTATAAGATTGGAAAGGGGTTCAACATGCTCTATGCCTAGCCGAACGAAGGGAGTCAAGTTTTGTAATGCACATCTAATGTGAACACTTAGGGATTCGATGTAGGGTTGAAGAGAGAGCAGCTTAGGCTGCTCCCAAAACATCCTAACCATTACACGACTGCGAATTATGGCTTTTTCACGTCACTAAACTGTCACCGGATAATGAAGAACAACTTGATTATGAAGCTTAGATTTTCGACTCTGTATCAATGATCATCGTTTCATGGATTTGTGGACTTAATGTTTTGAACATATGTCCCAGAGTCCTTAAGCCTTTCCCATGGCTACTTTTTTCTTCATTTAACGCTTTTGTAATAATTGATATGGCCTCAGTAAGATCATGGATTTTTATATTTTGGGCATACATTCCTTGGTTACGATTGCTGAGTGTGTCATGGAGTTGTTTATTTTCTTCAATAACCTGACGATAATGCTCGAGTGTAAATTCATTATCAATAATTTCCAATTTATTTTCACCACCTTTTATTTTTACTATTCCTTATGGAAACCTAAATTATTCTCAAATACGGAAAGTTAAGCAGTAACGGCAGATTCGGCAAAACAGAACATTTTTAGCTTCAAAATATTCGCTTATACGCTAGAAATAAAGGTATAGAAATGCAAGAATTAAAAGATCCTAATAAAGCTGGGTTTGTCAGTTGAAAAGGGAATAAAAGAACACTAGGTATTGGTTCTCGTGCGCTAACAATAATCAATCCAGTTCACCACCTGAGATGCTGTAGCATCTCTAAGTATTTAAAAATATGTGGGTAGTAATCCTTGTAATATGTTTGACATTAAGCGCTCTAGTAGAATAAAATTAAGTTGCAAAACAAGGATGGCAATTGTTGGTGAGTGACTGTGATGCGGAGTTGGCATTTTGATGCCCGCAATGTGTTCGAGGAGTTATCCGACAAGGCTTAGCCGTATGCTCAATAGGGCATGCATGTCAAACGACATAAGTTAGTGGAGCGGTCTCCATAAATTTTGTGCGAAAATTTGGCGTGCCTTAGCAAGGCATCTTTATTTTGCAAAAATTTATAGGAGGTTTTTTTATGTTTACAAAAGTGAAGAGATTTAATAAGACCTTTAAAAAACGTGCAAGTAAATCAAGTTATTGGGTTATTGTAGCGACTCGTATCATTATTGGTGTGGCTATAGCAGTTGTAACCCGATACATTTTAAACTAAGTGATAAAAAGTGGAGAAAGTTCTTAAGACTGCTGCAAAAGGCGTGATTTCTCAGGAGGCTCTGATTTTTAATTAGGGTTTGATCGAAAATCAACAGAAAGCTCGTTTATGACAGCTTCACATGCTAAAAAGCGAGCTTTTTGTTTTCGTGAATTATTGTTTGACTGCTGCAGTGTCTTTTTCATAAGCACTGGTTAGGAATTCATAAAATATTTTGATATTTGGCGAGTTAATAAGAATGGGCTAAGTTGTAAATTAAATGCGGATATTATTGGAAGATTATCGTAATGCAGAGTATGTTTTTGATGCCCATGATGTATTAGGTGGTAATCTGATGAGGTTTCTGACGTATGCTTAACAGTGCATGCATGTCAAACATCATAAGTAAGTGGAACTCAGCAGTCTCCATAATTTGTGCGAAATTTGACGTGCCTTTAGCAAGGAAGCCTTATTTTGAAAGAATTTATAGGAGGTTTTTTTATGTTAAATACGCAACCTTATTCAATCGAGGAAGAGAAGGATTACCCTGCAATAGCTGTCATAGGTGGTAGTGGAGAAGGGAAAAGCACGGCAATTGCTGGTTTATGTAATCCTGATTTTCAGGGAAGTATGCTTCTGTTTGCCGGTGAGGGTAATACAACTTCTTGTTTATCCAGAATTGTAATTAACCCTGTATTGAACAAAGCTGATATTGTAGTGAAGAAATTTAAAAACAGAGATGAAATTCGGGTTGAGTTGGAACGTCACTTTAAAACTTCTTTGGTTTCGGAACTAAAGAATTGCTTGTCGAGTAGACCCAAGAAGGAATCAGAGCATGGGCGCTTTTATGCAGATGCAGTAGAGAAAAAACTATCGCCTATTGATGCTACCTTTAGAATAGACAAGTTGCTTCAAGGTTTTGAAGATGCCTGGGTTAGATACAAGGATATTATGGTGTCCAGTATAGAGTTCATTGACAAGCAGGCTGATTCGTCTTTTAGAAGTAACTATTTTGATTGTTTAAAAGAAGAAAAGAATGAAGCAAATCGTATGATTGATACACTGGTTGATCAGAAAATGTTTCCACATGAAGAGAGTGTAGATAATGTTGTTGCGAATAATACAATATCCCAAATGTTAAATGAACTTTGCGATTTGGTATATGACAAAGCTTTGGACTGTCTTCGCAATGCAGGTTTTCATGTTGACGAAAGTTCATTGGCTGCCTGTGCCATTAATAAAACATCAGAAGGATTTAAACTCGGTGCCCAAGCTGTTACCAACTCCAAAAGAGTGATAGCACCAAGTGCAGCTTGTATCATCAAGGAAATGGTGCTTCGTGTTCCTGGTCCAGGGTTACTTCTAAATAATGGATTGAATGAGACAGCTTACTGTGTGTATGATGTCGTAGGGTTTGATAATGATGGAATTGATAAAATTCCGGAGCGTGTGAAAGAGGCACTACTTACTCCTGTTTTGTATGATGCAATTCTCTTTGTGCGGAGCACTGCATCACCAGCCGCGAGGAACCGAGACTATTTGACAGCCATAAAGCAGTCCGTACGCCCGAGCAAACTTTTAGTAGCAGTTACACATTTCGACCGTACCTCTATTTTTGAGCAGGATGAAGACCCCACTCCAGAGAAAATACAAAAGCAGATTTCGCAGATCAAAAATGACACAATAGATTTGATTGAATCTGTCATTGATTTGGAATGCCCTGTAAAGTTGCCTGATAAGCCAGATATAATATGCTTTGCAAACACCGCGCGTAAAAATCGGTTAGGCGAGGATGCAGTTGCGTTTTTTAGGGAGAATGATCCTTATCAAATACTAAGGATTTCCATTTCAAAAGCATTTGTCCAAGTTCGGCCTAAGATAAAAGACCATAACATTCATCAGAGTCAAAAAGGAGAATTTTTATTAACTAAAGAGCCTCTTAACGAAATTATTGGTCAGATTATTAATGGCCTGACTAGTAGCATAAACGAAGAATACAGTGTCTTACGGGATCGCTCCAATAAACTTCATCATTGGACTGTTGATGCAGTCCTATGGAATCTTTATCAAGGTCGGCCACACGTTTCATATGCTCAAATCTGGGAAAATGTTAGCATTCAGACCTTCTCGAACTTTATTAGGATTTGCATGGAAAACCTGACACCCTCAAAAATCGAAATAGGAGTGCAAGTGGGAAAGTATTCAGATCGTGTGAAGCTTGAGTTTGAATCAAATCTTAAACTAGAGTTGAATCATGTAGCTCGTAAAATTTTCCTTGAAACTGGAGACTACTCCCAGACAGTTTCCTGTAAGGAGACCATACTACAGCTTGCACGAACATCCAAGTACAATAAGTGGAAAATATTTGATGATCTCCGTAAATGTCTTCTGACTGCAGTAAGCCAACAAAACTATTTAAAGGACTTACTTGATTCAGCAGTTGAGAATGCCAATGTTTCTACGTATTCCCGGCTTTTTCTGTGAAATTTCACTCTAAAATAATAAAGAATTGAATTGTTCGATGGGGGGTTATGCCACCTCCCCGAACATCCTCAGCATCACGCTCCGCCGAATTGTGGCTCTGCATGTCCACGCCTCGGCTTCATTTGGAGTATCAGTGAAGACACCTTGATGGGTGTCTTTTTTTATGCTATTTCCTCCGCACCCGGATTGCAGTGTTCCTCCTGTAGACATCGTCTAACGAAGGAATTTCAACTGTGGCGGACAACACGCTGTTAGTTCTATCCTCGACGGATCCGTATTGTCCGGTAGAAGCGGGCTACGGTCCGTGGCCTTGGATTCTTGATGTATGCTTGAACCAGCAATTTCGCTATGAAAGAGTGATCAAATAGCTGAATCGCCTATCCAAATTATAGTTTGAGTACATCACGGTTCGGATCAGAGAGTACCTTATGGGTACTCTTATTTCATATTTTCAGCAAAATAAAAATAAGACCATACGTTCGTAAAAATAGTATATTTCCTTCAATTTTGGTGTATAATAAAGCTGATTGTCCAACTTGTTCCAGAGGGGATGAAGAATGATGTCAATCCGTTTGAATCCGTATTTTGTTTTTAATGGGAACACTAGGGAAGCGGTTAGTTTCTATGAAAAAGCGCTACACGGGAGCGTAGTCGCAATCACGACGTTCGGAGACCTGCCGGAAGATCCGGAGCATCCGCTGACCGATGAGATGAAAACGCTTGTGATGCATGCGCATCTGAAGGTCGGTAATGCAGATCTCATGTTTTCCGATACTTTTCCGGGCACGTCGCATCAGGCGGACGGGCATACGGTTCAGATTGCCATTCATCCTGCAGAAGAGGCAGATGCACGGGAGATTTTTGCTGCACTGGAAGACGGCGGTCAAGTGGTCATGCCTCTGCAGAAGACGGATTGGAGCCCTTTGTATGGGATTGTGAAGGACAAGTTCGGCGTTACTTTTCAAGTGAATGTCCCCGGGGAGGAATAACTTGTGGCAAACATCAATCAGAGAATCGTTCCGCATATATGGTATGACAAGGAGGCGGTAGAAGCTGCTCATTTTTACGCTTCTGTGTTCCCTGACTCCAAAGTTACGAGTGTTACCACACTTCATGACACACCGTCAGGCGACTGCGATCAGGTTTCTTTTGAAATTTGGGGGCAGAAGTTTATGGCGATCAGTGCAGGGCCGTATTTTAAGCTGAATCCGTCCGTGTCTTTTTTCGTTAATTTTGATCCCTCACGCGATAAGAATGCAGCAGAGAAATTAGATGAGGTGTGGAACAAATTATCCGAAGGCGGCATGGCCTTGATGCCGCTCGATAAATATCCGTTCAGTGAGCGGTTTGGCTGGATTCAGGATAAGTATGGTGTGTCATGGCAATTGATTCTTACGAATCCGGAAGGTGAAGAGCGGCCTGCTATCATACCGTCATTCATGTTTGTCGGTGATAACTGCGGCAAGGCAGAAGAGGCGATGTCCTTCTATTTGTCCATATTCAAAGATTCGCGGCAAGGACTTATAGCCCGTTACCCGACAGGAATGCAACCTGATCAAGAGGGAACGATTATGTTCGCTGACTTCATGCTGGAGAATCAGTGGTTCACCGCAATGGATAGTGCACATGATCATAAATTCAGCTTCAACGAAGCCATCTCCTTCATGGTGAAATGCGACTCGCAGGAGGAGATCGATTCCTATTGGGAGCAGCTTTCAGCGGTTCCTGAAGCCGAACAATGCGGCTGGTTGAAAGATAAGTATGGCGTGTCCTGGCAGATTGTTCCGGCCGAAATGGACGAGATGATGGAGAAGGGTACGCCGGAGCAGCTTGCGCGTGTTACAGAGGCGTTTCTTAAGATGAAGAAATTTGAGCTTGCGGAATTGCATAAGGCATATAAGGGCGAATGAGTGCATAACCCTTATTCTGTGCCAGGGGATTTGCTGTTAACGTGTTGCTTCAGTAATGTGATAAAAGCGATGAGGGATGTTACCCCCATCGCTTTTTTGTCGCAACTGCATTCTTATTTCTCGATGGTATTGCCACCTCTATACTTCTTCCGGTATTGGGCCGGTGTCATTGCGTACACCTTTTTGAAGCTGGAATAAAACGTGTTAAGCGACGAAAATCCGAAATTTTGGACGATGGGCTCAATCGGCGAGTCGGAGGCAATGAGCTCCTGACAGATGAAGCTTAGGCGCTTCTCCGAGATTTTGTCCGTAATAGACTGGTTTGTCTCCGCTTTATATAAACTGCGGAAATAATTAACGGATAACCCCAAATGATCAGCGAGCATTTTTGCGGACAAGTTCGGATCGGTTAATTGTTCTTCAATGAACCGGTCCGCCTGCTCGATCAGGGTCACATTCTTGGACAGCCCGCGGGCTGCTACAATGTCTTCGAGTGTCTTAGTGACCAAGGCTTCCATCCATGGCACCACCTTGTCCATCGTCTCCTGCTGAATAATTTGTTTCTCAATAGAAGTCAGCCCCCATGAACTGGGCAGAGGCTGAGCGGAATGCTCCTGCATGAGCCGGCGTATATCCATAAACAAGGTAATCAATGACATTTTACATTCAAAATAGGACATTTCCCGCAGCTTGACTACGGCTGAGCGTATGACTTCCAGAACCGTATCTGCATTCCCCTTGGGAAGAGCCTGAGCGATCTGCCGCTCTTTGTTCACAGGCAGGTGGTACAGCTCTCCGGGCGCATCGGGCAGCCATGCTTTTACGATGAGCGCTCTGTGTCCGAAGCGGAACCGTTCCTGCGTCAGTTCATACGTCTCCATATATATCTCATGCATATCGGTCAGGCTGGGCAGCGTCCTGCCCCAAGCGACAGTCGTTCCAACTGACAAATACTGCTCTATTAACTGTTGGGAACCTTGCAGCTTCTTCACATATTCTTCGGACAAGGGGGCGGATAGGACCACGGCCACGTGATCGTCACCCATATCCACCGTTTGCAGCTTGTGCTTGGAGGATTGCAGCGACTCTTGAATAATATTGGACATTGCGAACCGGAGCAGACGCCGGTCCTTCTCCGGGTAGGTCTCCGAGAATTCCGAGAAGTGGTCAATCCGGAAGATGGCCACCGACAGCTGATCTACCGGCAGGTCAATGCCCCACTCCAGAAATTGAGAACCTATCTCCTCTGCCGAATGGTAAGTCTCCCCCAGAAAATCCCGTAAAAACCTCTCTCTGCCCAAAAATTTATTAAGCCGCCATTGCTCGGTCAGTTCGTTAATCTGATTATGCTGGGCTATAAACACATTGGATAAGTAGTCAAGTTCATATGTGCTGTATCCCAGACCGGGTTTTTCCGCTTGATGCTGCCGCATTACTCTGGTAATCAGTTCTTGAATGGGCGAGTATACCCGTTTGGAGATCAGCACGATAACGGTCCAGGAGGCTGCGAACAGGGCAATGAACAAGATCAGGCTAGTGTTGCGAAGAACCGTAATTTTATCCAAAATGACAGACTTCGGTATCGTTTCGATAAAGGTCCAATCCTGGATTCCTTTGATGGAGATGCCTGCGTAAACCATTAGCTGCTCTCCCTGAGCCCGGGGATGAAAGAGCTTCCATCCGCTTTCGCCCTTAATCACGTGGTTCCTGAGCTCCGCAGTTTGTTCCTGATTCAAAGAAGTGCTGCTAAAAACCGTCTCCTCCCGGTCATTCAGAACCGCAACTGATCTGTCGGCATCATTCGAATTGTCCTGAAGCAGGGTCATGAGATTATCTGTATCTACATTCATAACGAAAGCGGAAATAGAACTGCCTCTTTCGTAAAATCTTATGATGGTCATCACCTCTTTGGGCGTATTCCCGGTAAGAGGCAGGGACAAGGTTCTGGGAATGAGCACGCTATGGTTCGCCGTAACCGGATCCTGTAAACGCTTAATAATATCCTGATCGTAGAAAGTTTCCGCATCATTCAATCCAAGTCTGGAATCAACAACTGTATTCGTGTAATCGTTAATGAGGTATACCGAATCGATAGACGGATTGGCGTTCTTGATGTCCATAAGCCGGCTCCATACCTCAAAAGTCTCAAAATCGCTGTACTGATCTGAAAGGGCATATACCTTGAGGGCGCTATCATCACTGGAGGAGAAGCTAAATTCCAGCGCCCATTCCATCAGCCGCGCGGTGTTCTGGGCGCTGTTCACCAGCAAGGATTCGGAATGATCGCCGATCTCTTCCAGAAGCGTCTTGGATGACTGCCAATAGAGCAGCGCAAATGATATACCCAGCACCAGAACGTTTGCACTGACGAAATAAAAAATAAGCTTCATATAAGTAGGATGCTGCTTCAGCGATGCGAGGAGTGGACGTCTGAATTTCATTGCTGGAACCTCCGTAATCATAACTGCCGAGCTCATAAATTGTAGATTTATTATAGCATACCGATTATTTTCGTCTTCAGAATCGTTTGTTTTCGCAATAGTGTTGTTTTTGGGAAGTTTGTAAATCTGCGCTTGCAGGAAGGATTAGAGCTTTTCGGAATTGCCGTAGCAGTGAGGGCTTGATAAGGTGACGGCATAGATAACGGCGTGCTAATGCAATTGCCGGTCTTGATGAAAGGGGGGATATAAAAAGATGCAATACCCAATTAACACCAGTAAAAAGTCTAAACTGAACCATATTGTCCAAAATCCATTTCTTTATATTATGGCCGTGCCTGGGTTGTTGTTTTTTCTAGTGTTCAGTTATTTTCCCATATACGGGATTATGATTGCCTTCAAAGACTATAATTTTGCCAAGGGAATCACAGGAAGTGATTGGGTCGGTTTTAAAAATTTCGATTACTTTTTTACTTCAGGTGATTTCTGGAGCATTCTGCGCAATACGCTGGTGTTGAACATACTGTTCATTTTCTTTACTACAGCCGCAGCCGTTTTAATTGCGCTTATGTTCAACGAAATCCACAATAAGTATTTCAAACGAATATCGCAGTCATTCATTTTTCTTCCTTATTTTATGTCTTGGATTGTGATAGGAATGATTGTCCAATCCTTATTCGGCGGGGAAGAGCCGATGATCAATAACTGGCTGCAAAATATCGGTATGGAGCCGGTCAACTGGATGTTTGAGTCGAAGCTTTGGCCTTATATTCTGACCGTTATCCGCGTGTGGCAAGGTGCGGGTTATCTTTCGATTATTTTTCTGGCCGCGATTACCGGCATACCAGAGGATTTGTACGAGGCTGCCCGGATTGACGGGGCATCCAAGCTGCAGATTGTAATGCGTATTACGCTGCCGCTGCTCGTTCCTACCATCATGATCATGACCTTATTGGCCGTAGGCAAGATTTTCAATGGCGATTTTGCTATGATCTATGCCATCATTGGAGACAACTCATCGCTCTATCCGACTACCGATGTCATTGACACCTTCGTCTTCCGCTCCATGAGACAGTTGCATGACTTCGGCATGTCTTCGGCAGTCGGCCTGTTCCAATCGGTGATGGGTCTGATATTCGTCATTGCTGCCAACTGGGTAACCCGAAGGGTGTCTAAAGAATCTGCTTTATTCTAGGAGAATAACTATGAGACAGAAACAGAGCGCTGCGGATCGAACGTTTACGATATTTGCCCATACGTTCATTTTGTTGTTCACCTTATTTTGTGTGTTTCCTTTTCTGCTGATGATTATCGGCTCTATTACGGATGAACAGGAACTGATTGCGCACGGCTATACTTTGATTCCGCAAAAATTATCACTGAACGCGTATAAGGCAGTTTTGCAATCGGATGTGCTGTTCAACGGCTATGCGGTCACGATTTTTATCACCGTCGTAGGTGCATTAAGCGCGTTGTGCATTTCCGCAATGCTTGGCTATTCGCTGGCTAACAAACGGAATGTTCTGCAAACACCTTTTCTGTTCTTTTGCTACCTGCCTATGCTTTTTTCCGGGGGTATCATTCCATTTTATATTGTGGTCAGTCAGTGGCTGCATTTGCAGAATACCATCTGGGTACTCATTTTAACTATGTTATGCCAGCCGTTCCTCGTCTTTTTACTCGTGAGCTTCTTCCGCACCATTCCTGAGGAACTGGAGGAAGCCGCAAGAATAGACGGAGCGAATGAAATGAGAATTTTCTATCAAATTATGATCCCGATCTCCAAGCCGATTCTGGCTTCCGTTGGTCTCTTCTATGCTCTGAGCTACTGGAATGACTGGTTTATGGGATTGATGTTCGTGGATAATGAGAAGTTATACCCGCTGCAGTTAATTCTTCGCCGGATGGTATCCAATATGGAAGCTGCCAAAAATCTCATTCCCTCCGGAGCGGCAATTGCAGTGACTCCACCGACCTATGGTGTGCGGATGGCAACAACTGTGCTGACGATCGGCCCGATTGTCCTGCTGTATCCCATGCTTCAGAAGTATTTCGTCAAAGGTCTAACGGTAGGAGCCGTAAAAGGATAAATGGGGATGTCCGGGATTAACCGGACTAACCCAGTTAATTTCAGAATTTTGTTCATAGATATGGGAGGGTAACGGAATGAGATTAAAAAAATGGGTTGGCACGACAACGGCAACGGTATTGGTATCTTCACTGATCCTGGCAGGCTGCGGAGGCAATACGAAGACTGGCGGCAATGAAGGGAGTTCTCCAAAGAATACGGAAAGTGCTGCACCCGCATCTAAGGAAACGGTGACATTGAAAGCTTATTTTCCGGGGGATAAACCGGTGGGCTTTGACGATGTGCTACAGGCGGTCAACGATAAATTGAAAGCGGATAACGTCGGAGCGGCCTTGAACATCAATTTCTTGCCGTGGACCGATTACGGGAATGCGGTATCCGTGAAGATGTCTGCCGGGGAAGATTTCGATATGTATTTGGATGCCCCATGGATATCCATGAATCAGATGATCGAGGGCAATTCTTTAATGGAACTGGATGCCGCGGTGGCCGAACGTCCGGAGCTCAAAGCATCCATTCCCGAGGAAATGTGGGAGTATAACAAATTCGGCGGAAAAATTATGGGGATTCCGCTCGGTACCACCCAGGGCCAGCTATATGGCCTTCTGATCCGCAAAGATTTGCGCGAGAAGTATGGACTTCCCGAGTTGAAAACCTTGGGTGATTTGGAGAAATTCTTGTATATGGTCAAGGAACAAGAGAAGGATGTCAAGCCCTTCGTCATTAACGGCATCAAAGCTGATAAACTTCCGTTTATCCTGAGCGAATCCGCTAATCTGGCGCTGGATGAAGTGCTCGAAATCGGTGTCAACATGTTCGCCTATTCCATCAAGGACAAGAAAGTAATCGGCCAATGGACCAGCCCGGTGATTGCTGATGGTTATGACCGCGTCACCCAATACTACAAGGACGGCATCATTTCCAAAAATATCGCACAGGAGCAAAATGCAGAGACACTGTTCAAGCAGGGGAAATATGCGGCCACTTATTATGCGGCGGATGGTGTGGAGGGATTGAAATATTCGGAAATGCTACAGGACGGCAGCGACAAGCTTGAGATTTTCATTCCGAACGGGGATAAAGCCAAGCCGTATACCGCTTTTCAGCAATGGAATTTCCTCTGTATCCCGGCTGCTTCCAAGCACGCTGATTTGGCAATGGATGTAGCCAATTGGTTGTCCATTAAGGAAAACCACGATCTGATGGAATACGGCATTCAAGGGAAGGACTGGGAACCGGTCGGCGATTCGAGCTATAAGGTGCTGTCCAGCTATTCATTCCCGGGGTTCGTGCTAACCTGGCGGCCAACGCTGAACCGCACGCCGGACACGATGATGAAGGATGACAAGAAATGGTTCGACTTCTCTACCAACCCGGCCAATTTCACACTTAGTCCAACGGCGGGCTTCAACTTTAACGCTGAAAAGGTGAAGACGGAATATGCCAAAATCACTCCGCTTCACGATTCGACCTTCCTGCCGTTTAGCCAAGGCTTGGTGCCTGCCGAGGAAGGCAAGAAGATGATGAACAAAAAAATGGAGAGCCTCGGCGGACAAAAAGTAATCGAGGAAATTCAGGCGCAAATCGATGCGGTCACAGCCGGTAAATAAAAGCACTTAAAATACTGAAAGAGGTACTTCATATGAACATACAGCGCAGTGCGCAAAATCCTGTTATACGGGCCCTGGATGTCGCCCCCTCCCGTCCCGACTTTCGGGTGCTGGGTGCGTTTAATGCAGGTGTTGCGCAGTTAAAGGATGAAACGATCCTTTTACTGCGTATTGCAGAAGCACCGTTATCGGACCGGGCGGACGAAGTGCTCATCCCCAGGCTGAATGAAGAGGGTACGGAGGTACTTGTAGAACGTTACGACAAGACCGATCCGGGCTATGATTTCTCCGACTCGCGCTTCGTTGCGAAGGATGGACGAACGGTCATGCTCACCTCCTTATCTCATCTGCGGGTGGCGCGAAGCAAGGATGGCATTCATTTCGATGTGGAGCCGCATCCGGCCTTATTTCCGGAAAATGCCCTGGAAGCGTGGGGAATTGAAGATCCGCGTGTGACCCAAATCGGGGATATCTATTATATTACTTACAGCTCTGCTTCTGCCCGCGGCGTTGGCGCCGGCCTGGCAGAGACCCGGGATTTCCGGACATTCAAACGCCGCGGACTTATGCTGGCTCCAGAGAATAAGGATGTCATGATCTTCCCGGATAAAATTAACGGCAAATATTACGCTTTGCACCGTCCGGTGCCCAAGTCGTTCGGCTCTCCCGAGATGTGGATCGCCGAATCGCCCGATCTCGACCATTGGGGGAATCACCGCTTCCTGATGGGGCTAAGCGAACAAGGCTGGGATTCGGCTCGTATGGGCGGCGGGGCGGTTCCGATTCGAACCGAACGCGGCTGGCTTGCACTGTACCACGGAGCGGACAGCAAGCACCGCTATTGTATGGGCGCGGTGCTGCTTGATCTGGAGAACCCGGCTAAGGTCATCGCGAGATCCCGTGTACCGATTTTGGAGCCGGAAGCTGCCTATGAGGTGAATGGATTCTTCGGTAAGGTCGTGTTTTCGTGCGGAGCCCTGCTGCTGGATCAGACGGTCCGCATATATTACGGTGCCGCAGACGAAGTGATGGCAGTGGCGGACATACCGCTGGAGGATATATTTAATACGCTAGTGTAGAAGGCTGAAGGCAGTGCAAGCTGCCTTCTTCAATCCATATATAGGAAAGCGCTATCATAAACGATTGAATTTAGATAGACAAAGGAGCGCATGTACATGACTGACAAAAGGCAAAGGTTTGTAAAGAGGTGGACATGTCTTGGTATTGTTTGTTTGTTGATATCATCCATAGGGTTATATTCACCCGCATCGGCGAGCACGCCCGGGGCGGCCAACGTTTCTCCAGAGATCGCTGAAATAAAAATGATGAAAAACCGGACGGCTGCATTTTATGTCTCCAAAGATATCATCAACGACGGAACGAACGGCCGGGTCGAATGGACCTACAAATCTCAGGCCGGTACGTACTTAACCAATCAAAATTCTAATGGAAGCTGGGGGGATGTAGATTATGCGAGTACGGCCTCCAGTGCCAATGGGAGGGCCTGGTCGCCTTATCTCGCATTAGACCGGCTGCAGTCGATGGCTCAGGCGTTTGCTGACCCGAAGGGTCCATACTATCATAATGAAACCCTCTTAGGAGGCATTCAAAAGGGGCTGGACTATTGGTTTTCGGTAAAGCCGACATCCACCAACTGGTGGGAGACCGGAATCGGCAAGCAATTAAGGCTGGGGAAAATCGCGCTTTTATGTGAAGGCTATTTAACAGAAGCGCAAGCTTCCAATATAATCGGCACGTTGGACAGCAGCCCGCATACTGTCGATGGAGCCAACTCATCCTGGTACAATCAGAATTATATGATCCGCGGCTTATTGCTGGAGGATGCCCAGATCGTCCGGAGCGCGGTGGAAGCGTTCAACGTGCTGTCGAATGTGACGGCGACTGTGACGGGAATCCAGTCGGACATGTCATTCTTCATGCATGGCAAAACGAATTATACGACGGGCTATGGAAGAAGCTTTGCCAGAGATATGTCATTCTGGGCATATGTAACCTCGGACACCTCATTCTCGTACAGCAAGGCGGCGATTGATTCGTTATCGTCCTACCTGCTGGACGGCACCAGGTACCTCGTGAGAGGCGATGTTGCCGATCTGGGTATGGGAATGAATGGACCGGAGTGGCCGGATTATGCTAGCGCGGCTTTGACCTTCTATGAAGATCCGCTGCAGTGGATGCAGGCGGCCAATCCGAAGCGCGCTGCCGAGTTTGCGGGTTTTCTTGAGAACATCCGCAGCATTGGTACGAGCACGAGCAACGGACTGGACGTTAGCAATATGACGCAATGGCAGACACTAGTCTCCTCTCATATGCGGGATGATTATGGGATTACGGTCAAGATGTCTTCCAGCACGGTCAAAGGCGGTGAGTGGAGAACCATTAATCCTAACGGATATAACCTGCTCTACTGGACGCCGCAAGGAGCCACTGCCATTCAGAGAACCGGGGATGAATACAGGACTGTTTATCCGCTGATGGACTGGGCTCATGTTCCAGGTACGACGGCACCGTATGTACTCACGAAGGATGCGAATTTCAACAATCCCAAAACATTTGTAGGCGGCGTGACCAACGAGCGTTATGGAGCCACAGCGTTTGATTTCAACAAGCTGAGTACAAGCGGGAAAAAAGGCTACTTTTTTTTCGATGATGAAATGGTGGCGCTAGGCACAGGTATCGCTTCAACTAACGCTGCGCCGGTCCATACGACATTGAACCAAAGTCTGGCGGCAGGGGATGTGCTCGTAGACGGAAAGATAATAGCGGACGGAACGGTGCAGGCTAACGGGCGCTGGGCATATAACGATAAGATCGGCTATGTTTTCCCGAATCCTACCGGCTTTCAAGTGAAGCGGGAGACGAAGACGGGAAAATGGGGCGATGTCATCACGGGAAGCTCAACGGAGCCGATCACCAAGCCGGTTTTTTCAATTTGGCTCGATCATGGCGTGAAACCGACTAACGCTTCCTATGAATACATCGTATTGCCGAATAAAACCCCTGAAGAGGTCAGCAGCTACGCAAGCGCAAGCCCGGTCAGTATTCTTGCGAATACACCGTCGGTTCAGGCAGTCCGGCACAATCCCCTTGGCATTGCGGAACTGCTGTTCTATCAACCCGGGACGGTGACGCTAAGAGACGGCTTGACGGTCACCGTGGATAATCCGTCCACGGTAATCATTGACGAATCCGCTTCACCTGTACGCATCTCGGTCGCTAATCCCGAAACGCCGGGGATTACAGTGAACGTAACGCTGAACCGTAACGGAGAAAAAACCACGACTACCTTCAGACTCGGCAAGGATACGTTTACCGGCCGGAGCATGACGCTAAACGAGGGAACCTCTCTCGACGACAGAGGGTTCGATCTCGCTTACAGTAAAGGAGCGACCGCTTCCTCCAGCCAAGGCAAGCAATTTGCCTCGAATGCTACGGATCTATACAGAAGTTCCTATTGGAGTTCAAGTGCTTCGGACAACGAGTGGATTTATGTCGATCTGCAAGATCAACATATGATCCATAAAGTTAGGCTAAATTGGGAAAAGGCGTACGGGAAAGGCTATAAAATTCAAGTGTCGGAGGATGCTGTCACCTGGAAGGACGTTTATACAACTTCGATGGGGGATGGCGGAATCGACGAACTTTCCTTTGGTAAGGTCAATGCCAGATTCGTCCGGATGCTGGGCGTTCAGCAGGGCACCGGGGACGGCTATTCGCTTGCTGAATTTAATGTATTTGAGGCGGTGGCACCCAATCTCGCCGAAGGCATGAAGGTAACGGCAAGCTCGTCCAGAGCCGCAGACGTGTCTCCCGGAAATGCGGTTGACGGGTCATTGACGACCCGCTGGGGATCTAACTATGCTGATCCGCAGTGGATTTACGCCGATCTTGGCTCCAGCCAACCCATCACGAAGGTCATGCTGCATTGGGAAAGTGCGTATGGGAAGGAGTACCAAATCCAGGTTTCTGACAACACGGCGGACTGGACGACAGTATACAGTACCACCACCGGAGACGGAGAAACTGATGAGATCTCCTTCGAAGCGGTGAATGCAAGATACGTCCGGATGTATGGTACGAAAAGAGCGACCACGTACGGCTACTCGCTCTGGGAATTTAAAGTGTATGGTCCAGAGAACGTACAAAAGGTTCCGGCCCGGGTTGAACTAGAAGCAACGCCATCTTCCGTGGCGGCTGGAGGCAAAGTGTCCGTTACAGGTGTAGTCTACGATGGCGCCGATATTCCGGTCCCCGGCGTAGAGGTCGAAATCGCGTCTGCATCGGGCAGCATCGAAACGGCTAAAGCAGTAACGGACGTTAACGGCCGGTTTAACACGGTCTATACCGCGCCTTCCGCAGCCGGAGAAGTGACGATCGCGGTTGTCCTGCCTGCAAGTCCGACCGTGACGGATACGGTTACCGTATCCGTGAACCAGGACGTACAAGTGCCCGCCCGAATCGAACTTCAGGCAGCGCCGTCTTCCGTGACATCCGGAGGCATCGTGTCCGTTACGGGAGCCGTCTACGACAGTGACGATCTTCCGGTATCCGGCGTAGAGGTCGAGATCGCGTCTGCATCGGGCAGTGTCAATGACGCCAGTGTGGTAACGGATGCGAACGGCCGGTTCAGCACAGTCTTTACAGCGTCGTCTGCTGCCGGAGAAGTGACGATTACGGCGGCCTTGACCACGAATCTGTCTGTGAGCGGGACGACTACCGTTTACGTAGAAGGGGTCGTACAAGTGCCCGCCCGGATCGAACTCCAGGAGGCACCGTCTTCCGTGATGGTTGGAGGCAAGGTGTCCGTTACGGGAGTCGTCTACGACGGCGGCGATCTTCCGGTCCCGGGCGTAGAGGTCGAAATTGCGGCCTCGTCAGGGAGCATTGAGAGTGCCAAAGCAGTAACAGACGCGAACGGCCGGTTCAGCACGGTCTTTACGGCGCCTTCCGCAGCCGGAGAAGTGACGATTACAGCCGTCTTGACGGCGAGTCCGGCCGTGACAGATAAGATTACCGTCTCCGTAATTAAGGCTGCACAAGTACCCGTTCTAATCGAACTCCAGGCGACGCCGTCTGCCGTGACGGTGGGAGACGATGTATCCGTTGCGGGAATCGTCTACGACAGTGACAATCTTCCGGTCTCCGGCGTGGAGGCCGAAGTCGCGGCTTCGTCGGGCAGCTTCCAAAGCTCAAAGACAGTCACGGATGCGAACGGCCGGTTCAGCATGGTCTTTACAGCGCCTTCCGTAGCCGGAGAAGTGACGATTACAGCCGTCTTGACCGCAAATCCGTCCGTTACGGGGAAAATAAACGTTTCCGTAAACGAGCGTTCAAACGGCGGAAGCGGAGGCCATTCGGGAGGAGGAGCTCCGGTGAGTCCGCCGGTAACTCCTAATAATCCGAACGTTAGTCCAAGCGATGATCCAAACGGCGGTTCGGACACGCCGGACGTTCCGGTACCCGGTCATGCCTTCGCGGATATTGGCGGTCATTGGGCCGAAGCCAATATCCTGGAAGCAGAGAAGAGGGGAATGATCACAGGTTACCCGGACGGCTCGTTCCGGCCCGATCGCACGGTAACGCGCGCTGAATTCGCGGTAATGCTGGCGAAAGCACTGAAGCTTCAGAATGAAGAAGCAGTCCTGTCCTTCAAGGACGCGGACCGGATCGGACAGTGGGCCCGGACAGCTGTTGCGCGAGCCGTAAGCTTGGGTCTTATTCAGGGCGATAAGAACAGTAACTTCCGTCCAGATGCTCCCTTGACGAGATCGGAAATGGCCGTGATGCTGGCGAGAGCCTTAAACCTGGCACCCGAAGCTCGTTCCGCCGGATTCGCGGATGACCGCGACATACCGGTCTGGGCTGCCGGAGCGGCAGCAGAGATGAAGAAGCTGGGGATTATGCAGGGTAAGGGTAACAACAGCTTCTTCCCGAATAATGCCGCGACGAGGGCGGAAACGGTCACGGTTCTGCTCAGAATGCTCACAGCGAAGGATCAGGAATAGGAAGTAGAACAAATTCGGCCGGGAAAACCTCTTGAGGGCAATTGAAGGAATGAACCCAACAAGTTGGACATACAGTGGAACTACAGGAGGTGTTGCATGGTTATCCAACTTAGTATTGCTTTGGCTGCAGTTGCTTTTATCTGTCTGGTTGGTTTCTTGATTCTTACGCTGCGCAAAGGAATGACTACACTCTCAGAGACCAATAAGACGCTGGTTGACGTAAGAAATGCGATTCATGGCTTAACAGGAGAAGCTACACAACTCATTCATACGGCTAATCAGGTTACCAGGGATGTGAAAGGTAAAATCAAAACGATAGATCCGATTTTTGAATCTGCGCACAATGTGGGTGAAGTGATTCAGACTGTGACAGAGACATTCAAAAAAAACGCTTCGGAAATAGGGCAAAATTTAAATCAAGAACCCGAAAAACCTCCAGTCAAGCAACAAAGCATCCCCATTCGCGTCAATACAAAATTTCAATAAATTTCAGAAAAAGACACCTTAGGGGGTGTCTTTTTTGTTTATGCGAATCTGGCTCTAACGGCCCCTTGTAAGCTCAACAAAGCTTATGCCGGGTATCATCTCACTGCGAAATAATCATTAACTCATAATACCGCAGAATTACTGCCAATATGAGCAAATGATTGTTTAAGCACCCTTTTCACATTTGATATGCTCGGGTTGTCCGAGAAGGTTCATCTCATCCTGCTTCAACGGTTCGGATTAGCCGGTACAAGAGGAGGTGCAAGAGGAGCATCACAGATTATTGCAAGCGGTTACAGAAGGATCTGCAACAAATTATAATTAGGAGGCAATGAAATGAAAAGGACAGTTGCAAAGGTAACCAGTATAGTTTTGTTATTTTCTCTTGCACTATCTCTGATCGCCGGCGGATGGGGAACTACGGTAGCACACGCTGCGGGTCTTACGATAACGGGCAGTGGAGGCGGAAATGAAGCTGCTTATGTGGAGTGGTCACCAGTAAGCAATGCATCGGGATATAATGTATATGTTAAAGCAGCGGGCGCAGCGGACTCCCAGTATCAGCAGATTAATAACGAGTTGATCCGCAAGTATTCTTCCTATTGGAGAGCTGATGCGGTAGGGCTTGCAGCCGGAAGTTATGTAATGAAGGTTGAGTCCGTATCGTCAGGCGCAGTGACGGCAAATGCCGTCTCAGGAACGCTGGCGGTAGCGCCGTATGACCGGTCCGGATTTGCTTTTTCAGCTAATTCGCAATTTGGTACAGGCTCAGGTGCTTATAATGATAATGGGACGCTCAAAAGCGGGGCACAGGTGCTGTATATCACCTCCCAGAATGCGCAAACCGTAACGCTCGGTGTGAAGACCAGCAGCTCGGGTACCGTACAGACCGGGGTTGGTCTTGGCGGAATTCTGACACTGAGACAAAAAGGCTACGACACAACACCGCTGGCCATCCGGATTATCGGAAAAGTTACAGCGGCTGACCTAAGCGGACAGCTCAACAGCAGCGGTTATCTTGAAGTCAAAGGTAAAAACAATTATACGGAAATGAATATTACCATCGAGGGTATCGGGAAAGATGCGTATGCCTACGGCTGGGGAATGCTGCTTAGATATACCGGGAATGTCGAAGTCAGAAATCTGGGCGTGATGTTATTCCCTGACGACGGTATCTCCATGGATACAGGCAATGCGAATGTATGGGTGCATAATAACGATATTTTCTACGGCTCTGCAGGAGGTGACGCGGACCAGGCTAAGGGTGACGGTTCTACGGACCTCAAGAAAGGCTCAACGTATATCACTATCTCGTACAACCACTATTTTGATTCCGGAAAAGCGGCTCTGGTCGGACTTAGTGAATCTGCCGAATTCTTTGTTACCTTCCACCATAACTGGTTCGATCATTCGGATTCCCGTCATCCGCGGATTCGAGTGGCTTCTGTTCATGTCTATAATAACTTCTATGATGGGGTCTCCAAATATGGTGTCGGCGTTACAACCGGAGCCTCGGCTTTTGTAGAATCGAATGTGTTCAGAAATACTAAAGATCCAATGCTTATTTCCTTGCAAGGTACGGATGCTATAGGGGAAGAAGGTACGTTCTCAGGCGAAAATGGTGGTGTAATTAAAGCCTATAACAACAGTATTACTGGTGCGGCAAGTCTGATCTACGCCAACTCCAGTATCGGGACCGCTCCGGCAAATGCTACCTCCTTCGATGCTTACTTAGCTTCTTCGAGAAATGAGACCGTCCCAAGCTCATACAAAGCTCTAGTGGGTGGGACGGCGTATAACAATTTCGATACGAGCGTTGATACGGGAGTTAGTGCCTCAGATGTTGATAGCGTGAGCACTGTGGAACAGGTCGTTACAGCAGAAGCCGGACGCCAGGGCGGTGGAGACTTCACATGGGCTTTTAATGATTCCGTGGATGACGCATCGTATGCGCTGAATGCAGCACTGATGTCCGCAATCAGAAATTATACTACGGGTCTTGTATCAGTAGGAGGTAATTCCAGTCCGGTAGGACCGACTCCAACTCCAACAGCAACACCTGCGCCAACAGCAACGCCTGCACCAACAGCAACTCCGGTGCCGACTGCAACGCCAACTACTGGGGCAATTGTTCATAACTTCACTACATCCGGAACAACGAGCAGCTTCTTCTCTATTTCGGGTAATCTCTCCACGAGCAAGGGAACTGTGGTGTACAGCGGTCTGACTCTCACTCAATGTCTGAAAATTGAAAGCGTTACCAGCATTGGATTCACAGCTGCCAAAGCCTCGACTTTAACATTAGTGTTCAACTCGGAAGGAACCAAGGTCAAAGTGGATGGAGCCAGCTATCCGATCACGAATGGTATTGCTACAGTCTCTATTGCAGCGGGTGCGCATACGATTACGAAGGATAGTACTGCGAATTTGTATTATATGAGACTGGAGTAGATTATATTAAAAATCCCTACCCATGCGCTTGTCCGAGGCTTGAATGAGGTTCGAATCTCCCTGCGTGCATATAGGGTAAATAAAAGACACCTTTAGGGGTGTCTTTTACTCTAACTATTTTTCTGGCTTCTTTGTATCAATCTTTATCCTTATTATCAACTAAATCAATAATCTCCCGTATATCCTCAATTTTTAAAGCTTCTGCAATTTTAACAATATGACTGAAGCTGATGCTTTCTCTCTTTCCATTGGCGAGTTCACTTAATGCTGCATGGCGGACATCAGATAGTTTGGACAACTCACGCATTGAAATCTTATGATTTTTGGTTAATTCAGCTATTTTCACTACTATTCTTTTTCCCATCGTAATCCCTCACTTATTCTGAATATTCACATTGACTATACGCATAAGCGTACCGTATAATAATCCTGTGGTTGGTACGCATAAGCGTAAATTTAATATTTTTTTTAGTTCAAGACCTTTAAATATTATAGAGAGGAGGGCCCAATGCCAAACATTATCGAATCGCTATATCATGGCAGTTTATTCCCTGAAGAGGACATCATCTCTAAGGACCCCCACTACCGCCCGCTCAACAAGCAAATTACCGAATCTCTAGAGACTTGGAAGCAGAAGCTGTCCGCTGGCGAGTTTGAGGAGCTGGAGTCTTTATTAGAACTGTATTCGCAAGTACAGGGGCTGGAGATGACAGCTGCATTTGTGTCTGGGTTTAAGGCCGGGACAAGGATAATGATTGATATTCTGGTCGAGGGGTAGGAATAATGAATTTACATAAGCTTTTTCTATAGACACCCTTTAGGTGTCTTTTTGTATTTTTATCCTGTTATTTTTAATCCCAATGAAGGGATATCCTTACAATCCAACGAATTTCCTACATATCAATCTCAAATACGCAAATACAGAAGGAAGAGCCATGGACGAAGAAGAGTATTTTATAGTAATTAAAAGTAAAGACCGTACTTCAGAAATCGCTTCATATGAACAACTGGGTGCAAATATACAGGTGACTTATCTTAGCACCCCTAATCCCTATAATTACTATGCAAGTGATGTAATTATCTTGAGTAATCCTACTATTAGAGTAATCACCAAAGAACAGGTGGTATTACACCGGGAGAATCCTCTAAATAATGTGATGAGAGTACTGGATTTTGGACCTCGAGTCCGTGTTTGTTTTAAAGATGGAACCAGACGGGGATATGAAGCAGAGTATGTCCGAATCGAGAACAGTGGTGTAAAGACCTCCGATGCATTGAAGATCATGGAGTATTGGCGTGCTATTTCTGTACATATCAAGAGCGGAGAAGAACAGTCGGAGATGGAAGATTTTCTAAAAAAGCAGTTCGGTAAGCTTAGCTTTGTGCGTCCGGAGAGTGTATTGAGCCATTATGTTAGTGGTTCCCCGGTGAATATAGATACCTCTGTTGAATTACAGCCGATTTTCCCGTTCCGGTATAACCTGAGCCAGAAGGTAGCGTTAGATCAAGCCTTGCGCAGCAAGATTAGTATCATTGAAGGGCCGCCGGGTACAGGCAAAACTCAGACCATTCTCAATATATTGGCTAACCTGACTGTTATGCAGCAGAAGAAAGTGGCCGTGGTCTCAGGCAACAATGCGGCGGTGCAAAATGTGCGGGACAAGCTGGAGGCGGAGGGCTATCCTTTTTTGGTTGCGGCACTTGGGAATAAAAAGAATAAGGACAGCTTTTTTGCTAACCTGCCTGTTGCCGTGGTAAATGGTTGGGAGAGTGAGCTGCCTGAAGAGGAACTGCTGTCCAAGATACAGGAGCTGGATGGCCATATTACCCGGTTAATGAAGCTCGATGTGGAGAAGGCTCGTTTGAAGCAACAGTTATCCGCGTATGTACTGGAGCAAAAGCATTTTGAAAATTACTTTTCCAAGCAGGATATTGAACCTTTAGAGAAGCTCTCGTTCTATCGTGAGACACCAGAGCGGATGCTTGAGTTCATGAAGGATAGCCACCTTGCAGTGAGGAAAGGTAAAGAAGCGGGCCTTCTGTACAAGTTTAAGCTATTTGTTAAACATGGGTTCACCGAGTATAAATACTTGAGAGAACAGGGTGTAGACGTAATTCTGAATGTTCAGCGGAAGTTCTATATTTTACGTATTGAAGAGTTGTCGGACCGTATTGAACAGATTGAACAAGAGCTTGAATCTGCATCATATCTGCCCTTACTGAAAGAGCATCAGCAGTGTTCGGCGCAGCTTTTTCGTCATAAATTACATGAGAAATACTGTAATCTTCCTCGGGAGAATTGTACTGCAGATGATTACCGGCAAAGCAAAAACTTTAAGTCATTCATCAATTATTATCCTATTGTATTGAGCACGACTCATTCTTTGCGCAACTGTATTCCGGAGAACGATCTGTTCGACTATGTCATTATTGATGAATCCTCCCAAGTGGATCTGGTGACAGGCGCGCTTGCTCTGTCCTGCTGCAAGCATGCGATCATTGTTGGTGATACGAAGCAGCTGCCGCAAATCGTGACTATGGAGATTGAGCAGGTGGTTGGAAATGCGGCATCCGCTGGCATAGACGAGGCTTATAATTATTTTCAACATAATCTGTTGTCGTCCATGCTTGCTCTATACGGTGATAATATTCCTAAGGTGATGCTTAAAGAGCACTACCGCTGCCATCCCCGAATCATTCAGTTCTGCAATCAGAAGTATTATAACGGTGATCTCGTCACTTTCACGGCTGAAGAAGAGGCGGATATGCCTCTGCTAATTTATAGGACTGCACCAGGCAATCACTTGCGGGAAGTTACTCGAGGAGAGAAAAGGGGCAAGTTCAATCAGCGGGAGCTGGACGTTATTGAAGGGGAGATTCTTGCGGGTTTGGAGGAAGTGGCGGCAGGACAATCGGAGATTGGCTTCGTGACACCTTACCGGAAGCAGGTGGAGAAAGCAGCGGGGCAGTTCACCGAGGATATTGAGAGCGATACTATACATAAATATCAAGGCCGGGAGAAACCCATTATGATTATGTCTACAGTGCTGGACCAGACCCGTTCGGGCAAAGTAGGCATGAAATTTGTAAACAACCCCTGCATGATTAATGTCGCGGTCTCCCGTGCACAAAATAAGTTCATTCTGGTAACAGATCACGCCTTGTTTCGGAAATACGGCAACGAAATTGGCGATCTCACAAGGTATATGGAATATAGCACCCTTGATGAGAATGTGGTGGAGAGCGAAATTGTTTCTATATTTGATTTATTGTACAAGGAATATTCGGCTAAGCTTCATGTATTCAGAGAACGAGCGAAGGGTTTTAATACATCCCGGTTCAAATCAGAAAATTTAATGGAAGCATTGCTTATAGAGCTTTTGCAGGAACCGGCTTATAGCGGATTTACGTTTGGGAATCAGATTCTTCTAAAGAATTTGATTAAGAATGTAGACAAATTGGAAGACCAGGAACGGCAGTATATCAAGAATAGGGCTTCTGTCGATTTTGTTATTTATCATAAACTGGATATGACCGCGGCACTGGCCATTGAGGTAGACGGATTTGAGTTCCATGAAAATAAACCGGAGCAATTAGAGCGGGATAAGATGAAAGATGATATTTTTAAAAAGTATGGTTTGAAGCTAAAAAGATTCGCAACGAATGAAAGCTCGGAGGAACGGAAGATCCGGGAGCTGCTGGATGATATTATGCAATCAGGCTAAGACTTGATAATCATTGTAGCTCTAAACGTGAGCTTCCCTAGCCAAAAATCGTTTCATGACAATTTCCGTGTGACCGATGATGCATGCAGTTCACACACCACAACGAATGATCCAGAAATTCGTCGTGGCGCTTAAATGACCATTGTCTTTGGCTGTATGCTGAATTTGTGGGATATTCTTCCGTTCATCACAGAGAATGATGTCTTGAACTAGTGTAATAGATGGCAGAGCTTTGGCTTCGACAGGTGTTAATAAAGAGCAGCTAGAGGGTTACCATATGAATGCCTTGAAAACGACAACTTCTAGATAAAGGGGATGCCTTTCATTTGTTAGGTAGCCCATTTTTTACATGACCCAATTAATTAAAATAATTATTTGTCAAAAACTATCGGAATTAATAAATCTAAGTAGTTTTTCTCACATCAATAATATCCACTAGGATGATAAATTATGTATATTGTTTGCAACATTGAAGTTATAAGTAAATCATCAAATATAAAATTTGTTTTTAGATTGTTTAAATAGAAATATCGACCTACTGTTTGAGGAAGTAGATAGTTAGAGAAGGAATCTTTAATTCTTGTTAGATGTAATTAAGTAATGCTAATAAAACAGAATGTGGCGACCTTAAATGAGGTGAATAGAAATAGTTAAGGTTATTATTTTTTTTATAAAACATAGTTAATACTTTAAAGTATAGTGGAGGAAAATATGGATCCAATTACACTAAATGTTGTTATACCATCAATTGTAAATATAAGTTGCTCTTTTTTAACAGATCTGTTTAAAGTATATAAAAATAGAACGAGATCAAAAACCTTAACTAATGAGGTACAGAAATTCATATTTGAGTATATAGATACTGAACTTGATTCCGGTGGATTTGTAAAATTTTTAGGGCTTCCTGAGACTACAAGAGATTTTGTAGATTTTATAAATTATTGTACTTATAGAAAACAATCAAATTCTAAAAAGACCAAATTCTTATTGGATAAGATTACCTTTATAGATTATATATCAAAAAAATCGATTGCTTTTGTTCAAGATGATGTAGGAAAGAGCATTAATGAAGTATTAGTTAGAGGTTATTTCACAGCTGTAATTAATATTTTAGAGGATAAGTTGATTGAACAACTGGGACCTGACAATATCGGAGTCCTTTATTTCTTAAATAATAGTCTAAAGGAAACTGAACAAAGAATTATTCAAAGTATAACTTCAACAGATATTGTTAGGCAAAACCATGATCATGAACTAGTAAAAGAACAATATCTCAAAATTCTTAAATTAAGGAACAAAAAAAGCCATGTTTATGGAATTGATGATCTTGATCTTTACTCTTTCTATGTATTTCCAAAGTTTCACGCAAGTGAGGCAGAAGAAACAAGATCAGATACAATAATAGAAATTAAAGAAAAACCTTCTATTGTATGGACCGATATTTTTAAAGAGTCAAACATGGTCTCTGTTATAGGAGGCGCTGGTTTTGGTAAATCACTTTTCTTGAAAAATTTAATTAACAAATTTCATGAACTGAATATTTATGACTCATCTGAATTAATGCCAATTTATTGTGACTTAAAGCAGTTTAAGTTAAATGCTAAAAATAATTTTGCTTATTCAATTGAAGATTTCTTGATAGACTGCATCATAGCCAATACAGGGATAGATAAAAGACTGATAACTAAAGAGTATCTTAATTATTTTTTGATGGCAGGGAGATGTTTGATTTTATTTGATGCATTGGATGAAGTTGAAGTAGAGGAGCGCCAAGATTTAAATGATCTAATAAGTAGCTTTTTTGAAGTGACTAATAAACATAATAAAATTATTATTACTTCTCGTTCCCAAGGATTTATACCAAAAACAAGAATAGTGTACAAAGTGTGCTCTGTAGACAAAGACCAAATAGAAGAATATCTGACAATGATGGTAAAGCTAAGACAATTTAACGTAACAAATGTAGTAGAGTTTACTCGACAATGTGATGGACTCATTCAAAGTGGTTTTTTAACAAGCTTATTAACAGTTTCATTACTAGTTCAAATATATAAAGCCGAGAAAGAACTCCCTGAGAATAAAATAGATCTATATGAAAAATGTGTAGAGTATATTTCTAAAAAACGTGAAAAAGACCAAAAGAAGTCGAATTTTAATTTTAAATTAATGAGTAATATTTTAGATAATAATATTAGCTTTGAAAAATTAGCTTGGCTTTCAAGGCCTAATAATGTTGAGATTAAAGAAAATGAAATTAAAGCGTTTTTTCTCGAAATTTACGAAGAATCGTATAGTTCGAAAAACGAAACTAGAAATGCTATAGATGAATTTCTGAAATTTTGTGCTCAAAGAACAGAACTTTATGTAGCAGGGAACCAAGAAGAGCACTATAGATTTTATCATAGATCATTTTATGAATTTTTCTATTCAAAATGTATTATAAATGAGTATACGGAAAATAATTTATTGTTTGAAGAGCTATTGAAATTTGGCTTTGATTCAGAAATGTTTGAACTAACGATTTCTTTATTGAAGAAACATAATTATGATAGATTCAAATTATTTATAAAGTTTCTTTTTGATTCTATAGAGAACATTGAATCTATCGATAATATAGAAAAAGAAGAAATGCTTTTAAAAGCATGCATTATGTTGAATTGTTCAGATCAAATACAATATTGCAATAAAATTTATGATTATTGTTTTAACGAAAATAGAGTGCTTAAAGAATTGGAAAATGATAATGCCCACGTCTATATACTCCCATTACTAATAAAAGTTGAAAATAAAATGTCTAGGAAGCTAGAAAACGACATAATTTCTTTTTATAGAGAAGAAGTTGTTGTTGCTTTTCTAATAAAACATATGCTTAGGACTCCTGGCTTCAGATTTTTTGATATTAATTTAAATTATACATTTGGTGCGCTTGAATCTCAGATGAATAGAGCTATTTTACGAGAGATAACAACTATCTATACTATTGAAGAATTAGAGGGATTATTATTAAGATATGTAAAAGTAGAAGCTGAAAAAAATAATGCTTTTCGGAGGCAATTACGAAAGTGTATTAAAAAGTTGAGTAGAAATGAAAATGTATCTTAAGCTAATAAAAAATCAATAATTTCCTATTAATTTTAGCTGATGTTTTTTGTGTCAGATGTATTAAAATGGATGATTAGTCGAAGAAAATTTATCAAACGGCGATAAAACTTCCTTTATATTACCATTTAAAAGGAATGTAATATGCCGTTTTAAGCAGAATCATTTGATAAAGCCATCAATCCAAGATTAGGATGATGGTTTTTTCTGTAATTAAATTTTTCGGATTAACATGAGAAAAGACCAAAGCTTGTTTCTTTCCACATATAATCATTCTTAATGAAGTCGTTCAAGATTAACTACTTTATTGTTCCCCATACCGCTCAATCGCCATATCAGCCGTCTTCAGCATACGCCGCTTAAGCTGCTCGCCCTGAGTGATTTTTACCCGCAGACCCAGGAAACGGATTCGGGATAACAGGAACTCGCTGTCGTCTCTCATGTAGTTGACATGGATCCGGTAGATGCCGGAGGCTTCATCAAAAGACACGGACTTATCGAAACAGGAGAAGGCAGACAGGATACGTGACAGCTCCGCATTAAAGACAGGCATCACTTGAATGCAGGCAGATTCTTTCAGACCGTCTAATAAGCGCGCTATCCGTGCCTTCAGGTCATCAATCCGTTTGGCAGGAATAGGGAATACTTCGACCGAAACAATATTTCTCAGTTTGGTAGACATGAGCGAACGCTGCCGGGTGCTGTACCATTGCAGATACCACTCCCGCTTATACATGTTGTATTCCAGCTTGTGAGGGAAACCGGCCTGATCCGCTCGTTCGCCGCCATGCTTAATCTGATAAGTAATCAGGATGCCTTGATTCTGCATAATCATGCGGCGGAGTGTGCGGAGCAGCGGATGATAGACCTGGCGCTCTTTACTGCGGGCCTTCTCCATAATAATCTCCCGCACTTCTATGGATGCTTCAGCCTCCAGTAGAGAGTTCAATTTATTTAAGGTTTCCGGTGTAAAAGCCGCCTCTGAAGCCGGGTGTATTAACATCGTTTTCAGCCAGGAACGTTCCTGGGAGGTCAGCGCGAGTGAGCCCGCTTCATCGAGGCGTGAGATGATCTGAAAATTGAATATTTTCTCAAATGGATTCATAGTAGCTTCGAAGCTCCTTCCATTCTGCAATAAATTGCTTACGAAGCCAGCGGGGTTCTAAGATCTCACAGCTCGAACCGAAGCTCCGTAACCAAGGCTTGATTTCATAAATCTCGTTCACTTCGATCTCGTAAAGAAACGTTGAATCGGACTCCTCTGTAATCACGCCCCATTGTCCTTGCGCCTCAACCCGCTCCCGGATGAAATTAGTGCCGGACCGGCTGGGGTTATAGAATCTGACAGCTACCTTAACCGCACGGTTGGTATCTGTAACCCAGCTGTTCTTCAGCTGCGCTTCCAGATGCTTAAGCTTCTCCGCGTATTCTTCTTCTTCCACGGGTTCGCCCTCTTCAATCTGGGTAAGGCCCTCCATCCGGAATTTCTTGATCCCCATCCGCGCATGATGTCCGATTAAATACCACCGCCCATACTGATGGTCGTAAACGACGCGAAGCGGAAGGATACTATCTGTAATACCCGCAGACTCCCGCTCAAAGAGAGGGTTCGTGTTCTGGGAGGTGTAGTTCATTCCTTTTTTCGGGGACAGATAGAGAAACCGGATTCTCCGGCGCTGCTGAATAGCACCGAATATCGTGTAGAGATGAGCCTCATCAAGAATACGTGAATGGTAATTGTATTTATATCTATGGGTTTCTGTAGTATCGGGGTTAAAGCCCCGCTTCCGCAGAACCTTCTTCAGGGTGTCGCGCAGCAGGTAGCCCTGTACAGACGGAATCTGTGTATTAGCGATGACATCCACATAGTCATAGAGGTCCAAAAGCTGGTCATCTGTTAGCTGGTCAATCAGATCGTTGGCAGCCTTGTACCGGTAAGGACGCCGCTCATTGACACGGAGAATGACGCCAACTTCCTCCAGATATTTCAGATCTCCCCGGATGGTCTTCTCATCAGGCAGCGGCGAATCGGCGGGCATTTGCTCACTGCACAGATCCTGCAGGTCCTTGGCAGTCCGCTCCTGGGTCTGGAGTGCTGTTAAGAGTAAAGTAAGCCGGATGCTCTCCGTTTCCTTAAGCGACTTCGCCCGGAACAGGAACAGCAGCAGCGGGTCGGCAGACTCATAATAGTTGTAGCGGAGCCACTCGGAGAGCTCGGTTCCTTGTTCAGCAGGCAGATCCTGCTGCAGGACAGTAACCATTTCCTTCAGGTTGCGCAGCGTTTTGTCATAGGTATGTACGGAAATGCCGAGCCGGTCGGCGAATTGTTGTCTGCTGTAGGCTCCCCCGGCTAAAGACAGCATGCGAAGAAACTGAATTTCTTTATCGAAACTTTCCTTGGCCATTTGTATTCCTCCAGCCTGTAACGCATCCATTAGAAGTGATAGTACTTATTTATATTAAGCACCAGAGTTGAAGAAAATGGAAGGTTTTTTGCCTGCCGCCATACTTCCGCCCTGTTCGTGAATGGGAAAATGAGGGAAGATAGGTTCATGAAGCCGAGTTGAACTGGAGTGATAGCAATGACCCCTATAAACAAACTTATCCGCGGCCAGCTGGAACAGATTGAACAGGAGGAGCAGGTTGCCATATTGTATGCCTGCGAATCAGGCAGCCGGGCGTGGGGATTCCCCTCGCAGGATAGTGATTATGATGTGCGGTTCATTTATCTGCATAAGCCGGAATGGTATTTATCTATCTACGATAAACGGGATGTCATAGAGCGTCCGATTAACAATATGCTGGATATCAATGGATGGGACTTGCGAAAAGCGCTGAATTTATTCCGCAAGTCCAATCCGCCGCTACTGGAGTGGCTGCAATCGCCGATTCAGTACGCAGAGAAATTCAGTGTAGCCGGACAGCTTAGAGGGATATCGCCGTATACCTTTTCACCGAAATCCTGTATGTACCATTACTTGAATATGGCTAAAGGCAATTACCGTGATTACTTGCAGGGCGGGCAGGTCAAGATCAAGAAATACTTTTATGTGCTGCGCCCGGTTCTGGCCTGTGAATGGATTAACCGGTATGAAGAGATGCCGCCGATGGAGTTCGATGTGCTGGTAGACCGGCTGATTCCGCAGGATGGAGAGCTATGGCAGGTAGTGCAGCAATTGCTGGCACGGAAGAAATCCGGTGAAGAACTGGATGTTGAGCCGCGGTTAAGCGCGATTAACGATTATTTGGAAGAGCAACTTCAAGTGCTGGAGAAGGTGGCAGCGGCGGCCTTGAGTATCAAAGAGGATAACCGGGACCAGCAGCTGGATGCCCTTTTCCGGGAGGCGCTGCAGGAAGTATGGGGAAAGTGACTAAGACAGAAAGACCGACAGGAGGAAGATCGTAGTGGCTATTGTACAACTGAAATCAACAAACCCGAAGTTCACCTTTTTGATCAAAAAAAATCCGCAGAGCGGCATGCAGCTTCGCCCGGTCCGCAAAGGAATAGCCTACGGCTGGTATTCGGATGATGCTACCTATAACGTTTTTTTCAAGGATGCAGATAATGAACTCTCCTATAAGCAGAACGACAGTGATAGCTTTGAGTATCTCAATGTCTCCCGGTATAACACCCCGCTGTTTCCGCTGAATGCGGTTAATGAGTTCTTCTCCACGCCTGTTAAGGCGCAGGATGAGCGGGACATTGAAGGCTACGAGCATACCTTTTATATCCATATGGTTCAGGTGGAGCGGCTGCATTATATTGAATTTTTCAACAAGCATCTGAAGGATTATACCTTCTCCCTGCAGCATCAGGCGCATAAGAGCTACTCACTGACCATTACCACGCATAAAAGCCTGTATCACCTCCTGCATGTGACTCAGGTGTTGTCCCTGTTCTTATCCATATTTGGTGATGAGTATATCGATATTTCAGACCGTATTCTGGATAAATATATCCGCAGCCTGAATGTGATTGATGCCCCTTTTTATATCCGCAGTCTGTTTGCACGGAGCTTTCTTACTACCCGGGAGCTGTTCAAGCGCTACAAAGCCTCCATTGAGCAAACGGAGCAGGTTTCCATCGGGCTGGAGTATGGCGGTACGGCGATGCAGCGGCGGACGTTTATCTCAGGTGTGCTTCCATTCAACAAGCCGGTTCTGGATATCGGTTGCGGGGAGGGCTTCTATGCCATTCCATTTGCCGGGAAAATAGAGAGTACCTATTACGCCGTGGATATCAATGCAGAGCTGCTGGAGGTTGTGAACCGGAAGGCAAAGGCCAAGCAAATCGATAACATCGCCACCTTTGGCTCGCTGGATCATTTTCTGGAGTCGTATAACGGGGAGCAGGTCGATGTGATTCTGACCGAAGTGGTAGAGCATATGAGCGAAGATGAAGCGGCTGCGCTGATCCGGCAAATTATCGGAAGTGTGGATTTCGAACAGCTGATTGTGACCACGCCGAATGCCGACTTCAACCGCTATTATGAGCTGGAGGGATTCCGGCATGAGGATCATAAGTGGGAAATGGGTATTGAAGCGTTCCGTGAGTGGTTTACAGATACAATTCAAGGCCTGGCCGTTGAGGCGGAGTACGGGATGGTCGGTGACCGGGTAGATGAGATCCGGACGACGCAAAGCGCGATTGTGCGCAGAAAGGAGGAATAGACAGTGGACATTCAAACCAGGGTACACACGATATTCATGCTGGTGGGGGCAACGGAATGCGGAAAAACGACATTTGCCAAGGAAATCCTGATCCCGCAGCTGAAGCTTGCGGATAACTCCAAAGGGCTGCGCACGAATGTGCAGTACCTGTCCTCGGATAGCATCCGGCAGGACATCTTAGGCTACGACTACGACAAATATGATCAGGTGATGCTGGAGGCGAGCTCGCATACGTTTCAATTGCTGTTTGAGCGGCTGAAGCTGGTGACCTCCTGGCCGATTAATGCGGAGTTTGTGATTATGGATACGATAGGACTGGCTGAAGATTACCGCAGTAAAGTCCGCGCTATTGCCCAGGAGAACAATTACAATCTCGAGGTTATTCTGTTCGATTACCGTAAGCGGGAGGATTATTATGCCTCGGAGCGGTCGAAGAAATTGATCTCCAACCATCTGAACCGGCTGAGAAAAGAAGTGCTGCCCGTATTGTCCCGCGAAGGCTACAACAAGATCCATAAGGTGCGCGCCAAAGATTTCCTCCTGGAGGGGGAGGCTGAAGGTCAAGGGCTGCCAAACCCGGATTACCGGGTGAATATTGAGGATTGGGAGACTTACGCAGCCTCGGTACTTCCGCAGGATCAAGAGTATATTGTGGTCGGCGATGTCCATGAGTGTGTTCAAGAGCTTCAGGGGCTACTGCGCAGCTATGGATATAAGCTAGAAGAAGGTAAGTTAAGCGCTACAGATAAGCTGAGTAACACAAAGGTCATTCTTGCAGGTGACTGGATAGATAAAGGCAAGCAGACCCGGGAGACGATAGAATTCCTGTATGAGAACCATGGACATTTCCTGCTGGTGACGGGCAATCACGAGAACTTTGTCTATAAATACCTGCGGGGTGAGATTCAAGGGACCGATCCGGAGCTGCTAAGAACGTATTTCGATTCGACCCAGGTTTTAAAAGAGGACACTGAGCTCTTCAGTAAATTCTCGGTACTGGTGGAGGATTCCAAGCCCTTTTACCGCTATATCGGCATGCAGGGTCCTTCCTTCTATGTTACGCACGCGCCTTGCCGCAATAAGTACATCGGGAAGCTGGATACGAATTCGCTGCGCCATCAGCGTAACTTCCGGCTGGACCGTGAGGCTGCGTATGAGCAGCAGCTTGAATTCCTGAAGCAGGAGGCGGTGAGTAATCACCCGTTCCATCTCTTTGGTCACATTGCCGCCAAGCAGACGTTCCGGATCAAGAACAAGCTTCACCTCGACACAGGAGCCGTACAGGGGAACGGGCTGACGTCAGTCCGCATGTCGTTCAAGCCTTTCTACAAAAGCCATAAATCCCATCAGATTGTGCTGCAGGAAGAGCTACCAACGTTGTTCCATGAAGAGCAGCCCGTATCGCTGCAGGAGCTGGATTACGAAGCTGTGCGCAGACTGCAATATTCCTCGCGGAACCGGGTGAACTTTATCTCCGGGACGATGTCACCTGCGGACAAGGATGTGGCTACCGGTGAGCTGGAGTCGCTGCGCAAGGGTCTGAATTATTTCGCCGACCGGCGCGCTTCTGAAGTTGTCCTGCAGCCCAAGTACATGGGATCACGCTGTAGTGTGTACCTCTACCGGGATATAGAGCAGTGTTATGCGGTCAGCCGTAACGGCTATAAGGTCAAGGCGGTCGATTTGACTCCGGTTTACGAAGGTCTGCTGCAGAAATTCGGACCGTATATGGCTGAGCAAGGCATTCGTGTACTTCTGCTGGACGGGGAGCTGCTACCGTGGAAGGCGCTTGGCGACGGGTTGATTGAACGCCAGTTCAAGCCGATCGGGAAGGCGCTGGAGACAGAGCTGGAATTCTTAAGACAACACGGGTTCGAAGAGTCGCTGGGTAAGCTGATTCAGGATTATGAGGCGAGCGGATTTGAGCCGGATCAGCATCATCTGACCAAAGAGGCGCTTAATAGCAGCTATGGAGCTCATGTGTACCAGACGTATAAGCATGTCCGTGACATAAGGGATTCCTACGTGGACCTGGACCAGCGGGACGAAGCTTACCGGGTATATCAGCAGCAGTTGGAGCTGTATGCGGGTGACGCGGAGCTGGAGTATAAACCGTTTGCCATCCTGAAGGAAGTACTAGAAAGTGGAGATGAACGGATACCTGACGGCCTGATTTCAGAACAATACCGTTTCCTAAATGACGACGAAATTCTGGTGCTCGACTTGAATGAGCCCGATGCCTACATTAAGGCCGAGGCGTATTTTGCAAAAGTAACGGTGGAAAAGGGTATGGAGGGTATTGTGATTAAACCTGAGCAGGAGCAGCAAGGGGTAGTCCCTTACCTGAAGGTCCGTAATCCCGGCTACCTGTCGATCATCTACGGGTATGACTACAAGTTCCCGCATAAATATGCCAAGCTGATGAAGCAGAAGAATATCGCTCCCAAGCTGCGCACGTCCTTAGCCGAGCACCGTCTGGGCAGACAACTGCTGGAAGTGAAGCTGGATGAAATTTCGGCTGAGAACGAGGTCTACAAGCAGATTGCGGCCAACCTCTTGTTTGAGGTAACGAAGGAGAAGGAGATGGACCCGCGGTTGTAGCGGGAGGTTAGACAGACTGCCGGGAAGATCCCGGCGGAATGCAATATTGAAGTACACTATGCAGAAAAGAGAGGAGGGCAGACCATAACGGTCCGCCCTCTTCTCTTTTCCTTATAATTACCTTCTTACCCCATAACAACCAGCACATCGTTCTCTGCCGCCAATTGGGTAACCGGAATCAAGTCGCCCTGAATTTGTTCGCCGTTAATGACGATATGCGATACCCCTTTTTGCACGCCGTTCTTGTTCTCAACCTGGATGTTCAGCTTCTTGCCGCGGAATTCCCGTATCATAGAGAATTCTGTCCAGTCGGAAGGGACGCACGGATTCAGGCGGAGGCCATCCTTCTGCGGCTGAACCCCCATAATGCCCTCTACCAGAGAGACCATAACGGTCGAGGCGGTGCCGGTGAGCCAGTGGACATGTGCCCGGCCTTGGTACGGGCTGTCCTTGGATTCAACAAACTGGCCATGTACGTATGGCTCCAGCTTGCGGACTTCGGCTTGATCGTTCATGCTGGCCGGACTGCAGTTCAGGAAATACTCGAACGCGCGGTCGCCGTTGCCGATCATCGTCTCGGCCAGAATGAGCCAACCCTGCGGCTGGCTGAAGATCCCGCCGTTCTCCTTGGTGGAGGCGTTGAAGAGGGCCATTAGCGCTACAGGCAGACCGTATTTACGGAACGGCGGATAGAAAATCATAGAGCCGTAATCGGTCCGCAGATTTTCGTACACTTTATCCATAGAGAGCTTGGCCTGTTCCGGACGGGCAGCGCCGCTGAGTACCGCCCAGCTTTGCGGATTTAGCCAGATTTTGCCCTCATCGTTCTCCCAGGAGCCGATGGTATAGTTGTCTTCGGTGAACCCGCGGACGAACTGGTCATTCTCCCAGGCATGCTTTTGGATATTACCGTCCAGCTCTTCGAGCAGCGCCTGTGCCCACTCTACATCTTCCGGCTTGTTTTTATTCTGGGCAATTTCCATGAATACTTTGAAGCCCATGTACAGCTGGAAGGCAACGAACAGAGACTCCCCTTTAGCTCCAAGCCGCAGACAGTCGTTCCAGTCGGCATGCAGCCCAACCGGCATCCCGTGTGCACCCATGCGGTCCAGGCTGAACTGCAGGGCCTGGCGCAGATGTCCATATACGGTATCCTCGCCTTTATCCGAATAAGGAACTACTTCATCCGTAAAGCCCCAGTTACCGCTTTCATTTAAGTATTTGATAACCGTCGGGAACAGCCACAGGGCATCATCCGCACGATAATGGGGATGTCCGGTTTCCCGCACGTATTCCGGGTCGTCCGGTGTGCCTTCATGGCCTGGATTATGATCAAATTTGACGAGTGGCAGTCCGCCGCCATTGGAGACCTGGGCTGAAATCATCAGTCTCAGACGCTCAAGGGCCATCTCATGATCCAGATGGATAATGCCTTGAATATCCTGTACCGTATCCCGGTAGCCGAGCCCGTTACGCAGACCGGAGTACTGGAAGGAAGCAGCACGCGACCAGATGAAGGTAATGAAGCACTGGTAAGCATTCCAGGTGTTGATCATATTGTTCAGATTGTCGCTCGGGGTCTGAACCTGGAAGCGGTTAAGCTTGCTGTGCCAGAACGCCTTCAGTTCTTCGAGCTCCTTCTCTACAACAGACAAATCCTTGTAGTGGCTGAGAATCTCAGACGCACCCTGCTCATCATACTGTCCCAGCAGGAAGGCGACTTCTTTCTCTTCTCCCGGCTGCAGCTCAACATTGATCTGCAGGGCGCCGCAGGCATTGGTATTGTAGTTGAGTGAATTGGAACATTCGCCGTTCGCAACGGAAGCCGGGTTCCCGTAGCTGCGGTAATCGCCCAGGAAGGTATCACGGTCGCCGTCGTAACCGGTAACTTCCGCGCCGGCTGCGCCGAAGAATCTCCAGCTCTGCTCTTCGGGGATATTTTCGTTGATGACCTGAAGGATCATATTATTCTTATAGTAGGTGCGTGAGATAAACAGGGTGTACTGCAGGTTGACGGTATCCTGCTCGTAGTTGTTATTGTTGGTCAATTCGGCAAACCCGAAGAGAGCCAGCTTCCGGGGTTTGGTGCCGTCATTACGCACCTTCATCCGCCATACCTCATAGGTTTTGTTCAGCGGCACATAGTATAACGATTCCGTATGGATGTTATCGTAATCCGAGACGATGTTCGTGTATCCGGTTCCATGATGGCATACCGATTGGTATTGTTCCAGATCTTTACCCACTGGCTGCCAGGAGCCGGACCAATAATCCCCGTTCTCCAGGTCTCTTACATAAATGTAGCGTCCCGGCTCGTCCTTAGAGTTGAAGTGGTAGCGGAGATGCCGTCCGTTGGCCCCGGACTTCACGAAGCTGTAGCCTCCGGCATTTCCTGAGATAATCGCGCCGTATTCCGGCGAGCCAAGATAGTTGGCCCAAGGGGCAGGTGTATTCGGCTTCGTGATGAGATATTCTTTGTTCTTTTCGTCAAAATGACCGTATTGCATAACCATTCCTCCTACAAAGTGGATGACAGGCAGAATTATGAACGCGCGTTCATGAACGGCTGAAGGTTTCCGTCCAATCCCATTATAAGACAGTTCCGGCCCACCTAGAAACCCTAATTTTTAGTGTAAAAAGCAAACAATATAATATTTTTATAGCTGTTTGTTATATTGGAACCGGGTAATCTCCTGGATATGATTTATGGGGAATCATTGATAAATAAGCATATATAGATAAATGCAGTCCACCCCTAAGGAGATGGACTGCATTTTTTATTCGCGATTATTTTATTGCGGCGTCTACTTCCTTCTCAAAGGCCTCCAAATACTGATTGAAGATTCCGGTATCAAAATTCGCGGTGGTATCGTTGGCTTTGGGCGGATTCTGTTGAACCAGGCTGTATAGACGATCAGTCTCGGAGGAAAGCTTCGTCCAGACCTGTTTTAGAGAATCATACTTGGAATCAAGACCGGCGATATAGCTGTCGTATTCCTTTTTCTTATCCATGGTCTTGGCCAGCTGCTCAACGGTGAAATTGATATCCAGACTTTGTCCTGTACTGCCGGTCCCGCTATTGATATACGAATGGATGTCAACAAATCCCTCGTTCCACACGTCGGAGATTACGAAATTCCGGATATCTCTTAACATTTCACTAGGAGCAGGTACGGTTGATAACGAAGCTTCCGGGAGGGGCTCTTTGAAGACCTTTCTTGCTTCGCCGAATGTTTCCTGGTCTGATGAATCTGTTGCCCATATGATTTTTTGGTCACTGATAAGAACGATTAATTCGCTTTTGGAATTTGAGGCTTTTTGGCCTTGGATTAACACGGCCTCAACTTTCATACCGCCTTCATCAGAATAATGCGTGGACTCGAGAACCTGGGGGCTCTTGAGTTTCTGGTCATCAGGTGTTTCTACGGATTGAATCATTTGAAACAGCGGCTGAGCATCCGGATAGACGTTCTCAGTGATAAAGACCTTTTTCGCTTCGCCATCTGACCCGTTTAAGAAGACGTTGACGTATTCAAGCGCAACAGCTTCTGTATCAGACAATTTTTTAGGTGCGGGTGTTGGTGCGATAGTGGGCTCAGGCGTGGTTGTCTCTGAAGGACTCACTGAAGAAGCCTCTGTTTCTGCCGAAGTAGCAGTTGTAGACGCCGGAGACTCTTCCTTGTTCTTATCCGAGCTGCAGCCCGATAGCACCATAAAAGCAATGATCAAACCGATAACAAATTTTCTCTCCATTTTGTATTTCCCCCTGGTAATATATTTATTTCCAGTTCTATGTACGCGGTTTGACAGGCGGGGTTTCAGGTTTGAAATTTGAACGCTATCATTCATCCTAATATGATATATTTAATATTGAAGTTTAGGCTCGACCCGACGAAGGAGTACTACATGACACAATTTGTCTATAAGCAAATTATTGATGACCTCAAAATGAAGATTTTTGCGGAACGGTTTGCTGATATGAGATTGCCGGATGAGCGTAGTCTCAGTGAAACGTATCAGGTTAGCCGCAGTACCATTAAGCGTGCGCTGACCAAGATGGAGAGTTACGGCATTATTTTCAAGAAACGCGGATCGGGAACCTTTATTAACCCGCTGTACATAAAAAACGATTCGATTTTTAATTACGAGGGCTCTAATCTGGGGGTCTCCGACAACTTTCAAATGCATGGCAAGAAGCCCGAGATCAAAGTACTGAACTTCGAGGTTATTCGGCCCACGGAAGAGCTTCAGCGTGATTTGTTCTTGCAGCCTCATGATTTCGTATATAAGATTGTCCGCCTGCGCCTGTTTGATGAGGAGCCCTTTATGATTGAGACCGGATATATTCCGATTAAAATCGTACAGGATCTCGATATGGCGATTATCGAAGGATCGATCTTTCATTATCTGGAGGAGTCACGCAATCTGGCGGTTACCAAATCCTTTTTATCTATTTTTGCCGAGCCTTCCCTGCAAAGTGATCAGGAATTGCTCCACTTGAAGGAGAATGAGCCTGTTGGAATCATGGAAGGGATCTTCTTCCTGGATAACGGGACGCCGTTTGAATTCTCGCATATGCGCTTCCATTACCAGTATCTGAAATTCAACACGTTCGTGTCTGTTCATTAACGAAAAAGGCCGGGGAATTTCCCGGTCTTTTTGCTTATCTCTTCTTTCTTGAGGGGTACTGACTCTGTCTCCGTGTTGGTTTCGTACTTCAGGTGAAAAGCGGTCATGTTAAGAGGCAGCTTAGGGATAAACATAATCACCCTGGTGTAGGCCTCATAAATTTCAGCAAGAGCATCTTCCCTTTTCTCTACTGTTATTGTGTGGGCGGACACATAGGCTTCAAAGCTGTTCAGATCATTCCCTGTAAACTTTATTGCGAAATTTCCGCTGAAGTCCGGATATTCTGTATCAAAAGTATAGGCCACCCGATCGGCAATCCCCCGTCCAGCCTGACTTACGATTTTCTGTTTAAGCTCCTCTTCACTCAAAAGCCGGAATCCTTTTTTCCAGTGCTCTCCTACTTTAAAATCAAAGCCCGGCAATTCAAGCCGCTGAGTAGCTATGCCTGCATCTTCGGAGGAAACGCCCAAGTCATCTTCAAAGCGGAGAAAAAGTTGTTTTAGACGATGGCTTTCTGCTTCACTGAAGAATGCTTTGGCTTTGGAAGCGATCTCGTCCAGATTCGCCCGGTTCACCGCTACGTAATTTTCATCAGATATCTCCCGGGACGAACGGGTTCCCCGATAAACAGACATAGGAATATCCTGCAGCTCAATGCCAAAATATTTCTTAACCAGAAGAGGATAATACTTTTTTTGAGCGGTTTCCTCATAATTGTTGCTGAGCTGTCTCCTAAGTGGAAGACCGCCATCCACATGGCCGTTGGTGCGGCTTACCGTAAATACCAAGCTGCGGTCATTCGCCGGCGATGCCTTAAACACCTGATACCCGTCCTCATTTAATCCTTCTTTAGACACGATAACAAATTCAGATTGATAGGTTGAATTTAAGGCCCGGAGGATTCCTTTTTGATAAAGGTATCCGCTTTTGGCAAATAATAAACCGAACCCTGTCCAAAGGCACAGACCGATTACGGCAAGAAGGATAAGTCCTGTAAGGGTCACTTTTACCGTAATACGGGATCGGGAGGGGGTGGATGAAGTTCTCACGAATATTCTGTTCTCCTTCCTGATAGCAGCTGGCTGATATGCTTATAATTTAAATTTGTAAGTAATTCCCACCAAATGATACCGTATTTGGAATGGCGATGTCCAGAAGGGAGAAGCTTTAGCAGTTTTTTCATTGAAAATTTAATTAGAATTTATTTACATAAATCATAAAATGAAGGTTATATATAAATTTATTGCTCCCGATTTCATACTATGTTCAAAATTTCACAATATTGGACCGTATCAATTGCTAAAAAGATTGAATTTATTAAATGCAGGAGTATGATGTAACTGTAGAAGTGATACATTCAAAATACAAAGATAAAAATTAGGGAGTGGAAGAAATGGGATTATCAATCGCACAGGTGGATTATTCTTCTAAAACTTATTTGGCAAAGCTTGACGCCTACTGGCGCGCAACTAACTACATCTCCGTGGGTCAGCTCTATTTGAAGGATAACCCGTTGTTAAGAGAACCTTTGAAGGACGCAGACGTAAAAGTGAAGCCGATCGGACACTGGGGCACAATCCCTGGGCAGAACTTTATCTATGCGCATCTGAACCGCGTAATTACTAAATATGATTTGGATATGTTCTATATTGAAGGTCCGGGCCACGGCGGTCAGGTTATGGTATCGAACTCCTATCTGGATGGAAGCTACACTGAGATCTACCCGCAGATCACTCAAGATATCCCTGGACTGAAGAAATTGTTCAAACAGTTCTCATTCCCGGGCGGAGTGGCTTCCCATGCTGCTCCAGAAACACCAGGATCGATTCATGAGGGCGGCGAGCTGGGTTACTCCTTGTCTCACAGTGTGGGCGCAGTTCTGGATAATCCGAACCTGATCTCGGCAGTTGTTGTAGGTGACGGCGAAGCAGAAACCGGTCCTCTGGCGGCTTCCTGGTTCTCCAACCGGTTCATTAACCCGATTACAGATGGTGCGGTGCTGCCGATTCTGCATTTGAACGGCTTCAAGATCAGCAACCCGACCATTCTGTCCCGGATGTCCAGAGAAGAGTTAACCGCTTATTTTGCAGGAAGCGGCTGGGAGCCGTTCTTCGTGGAAGGCGAGAACCCTGATCTGATGCACCCGGAAATGGCTAAGGTTCTGGACACCATCATTGAGAAGATCGCAGCGATTCAGAAGAATGCTCGTGAAAATAACGACACCACACGCCCTGCTTGGCCGATGCTGGTCTTCCGTACGCCTAAAGGCTGGACCGGTCCGAAAGCGTGGGACGGCGTGCCGAATGAAGGCTCCTTCCGTGCCCATCAGGTGCCGATTCCGGTAGATCAGAAGAACATGAAGCATGCGCCTGCATTGCTCGAATGGCTGAACAGCTACAGACCTGAAGAATTATTTGATGAGAATGGCCGTTTGAACGCGGATCTGGCTGAGATTCTGCCTGTAGGCAACAGACGTATGGGGATGAACCCTGTAACTAATGCCGGTAACCTGATCAAAGATCTGCACAAGCCGAATTTCCGCAACTATGCACTGGATAATTCCGTTCCGGGTCAAGTAATTGCGCAAGATATGGCTGTTCTGGGCAAATACCTGAAAGAGGTTGTAACGCTCAATGAAGAGAACCGCAACTTCAGAATTTTCGGACCGGATGAAACGATGTCGAACCGTCTGGGACCTGTGTTTGAGGTAACGAAACGCCAGTGGATGGATTCCATCCAGGAACCGCAGGATGAATTCCTGGCTCCTTACGGCCGTGTTATTGATTCCCAATTATCCGAGCATCAGGCGGAAGGCTTCCTGGAAGGTTATGTATTGACCGGACGCCACGGCTTCTTTGCCAGCTATGAAGCGTTCCTGCGCGTGGTTGATTCGATGATTACCCAGCACTTCAAGTGGCTGCGCAAGGCTACGGATCAAACTTGGCGCGCAGATATCCCATCCTTGAACGTTATTGCAACATCAACTGTATTCCAGCAGGATCATAACGGTTATACTCACCAAGATCCGGGACTGCTGGGTCACCTGGCTGATAAGAAGCCGGAATTTATCCGTGAGTATCTGCCGGCGGATGCCAATTCCCTGCTGGCCGTCTTCGACACCATTCTGAATGACCGTCAGAAGATCAACCTGATTGTATCGTCCAAGCACCCGCGTCCGCAGTGGTTCTCGGCAGATGAAGCTCAGGAACTGGTGGACAAAGGCCTCAAAATCATTGACTGGGCAAGCACCGACAAGGGCGGAGAGCCGGATGTGGTTATTGCTTCGTCGGGTACAGAACCAACCATGGAAAGCCTGGCCGCAATTTCGATTCTGCATGAGAAGCTGCCTGAGCTGAAAATCCGCTATATCAACGTGGTAGATCTGCTGAAGCTGAGAAGCCAAAAGCTCGATCCGCGTGGCTTATCTGACGAGGAGTTTGATCAATTTTTCACAAAGGATAAACCGGTCATCTTCGCATTCCACGGCTATGAAGGCCTGATCAAAGACCTGTTCTTCGACCGCCACAACCATAACCTGCACGTACATGGATACCGCGAGAATGGCGACATCACTACACCGTTCGATATGCGTGTACTCAACCAGATGGACCGCTTCGACCTCACGAAGGAAGCTGTGCTGAGCTTGCCGGAGGCCGGCAAATATCAGGCGATTGCTGATGAAATGGATGCCATGGTGAAGAAACATAACCAGTACATCCGTGAAGAAGGCATCGATCTTCCAGAGGTTGAGAACTGGGTATGGAAGGCTTTGAACTAATTAATATTCAGACGTGTAATGTGAATTAATTATAGTAAGCTCTCAAGAAGGGAGTGCTCCGGGTGGTCATGATAATGACTGCGGGGCACTCCCTTTGTGCTGGGTAATATGAAGCTGCCGAGTATGCTTGTTAGTGTGCGCTTTGTCAAAAAAGATCCTGGGTTCTCGAACGATCGGAACCTTTGACGAATGAAGGATTTACCGCGGTTTTTAGTCTATACTAGTGTAAAGTTAGACTACTAATATTTTGGATAATCAGGAGGCTGCAGATGAAGAAAATGAATAGGTTCATAGCTCCTCCTCTTCAGTTTGAGGTGTTAGAGCATGACCGGGTAATTGCCAAAGTGAAACTGGATTATTTGAATCAGACCGTTGATGTCTGGCAGGATGATAAGGTAGAACCTGTTTTCTTACCTTTTCCGGGTAAATCAAAGGTTCATGTGGGCGATGTGCTCGACTATTTCGAATCCCGCTGTGTACCACGTACCCGGCATCACATCGATAAAATACTGCAATCCTTGGGGCTGCAAGAATATGTTCCTACCGATATTGTGAAAAAGACGCATGGCGTTCTGTATGATGATTATGTATGGATTAGATTCTCCGGTGAGGAGCTGAAATGTGCGGATGTCCATCCCCGTTATGCAAGTGAACAAGGAGTTCCGGCAAACCTTTATCAGCAGCAGTAAAGGCGATCAAATGAAATGGAAAATGGAATTACCCTTTAAGTATGAGTATTTGTTTGTCTGAGTGAAGCCGGGAGCGGGTCGATTGTCTTCGGCGGCTCCGGCTGTAACGCCTTCTTCCGCTGCGCAGCAGCGAGTGCAGGGACGCCATTGCTGCCGTTCATCTCAACCATATGCTTCCAGTACCGCTTGGGCATCAGCGAGGATCGCAGGCGGTCGTTGCGTCGTTCTTTAATCCCGATCGCATGATAGAAGCCTGTCCATAAGCGGCGATAGGCTTCTTCTGCTTCATCCGGCTCTGGTGCAAGCCATCCGCTTAGCGGTATGATAGCCTCCCGTCCGGGTTCGTGAATCAGCGCCGCCTCGTGGGTCTGATCGTAGATCATGAAGCTCTCATTCTGAAACCGGTCGCAGAAATGCTCCTGAATCACAGGAAGGATGTATCCCTGCGGCTCAATGACAGCAGCCATGACCGGACCGTATACGGAGAAGCGGACAAATCCCAGATACAGATGACCTTCCCGCCGAAGCTGCTGAACGGCCTTCATTAGGGCATTGACCGTGTCATCGGCAAGCATGTTCATTACCTTGCGGCCATGCTTGAAGCCGAGATACAGGAAGTTCAGCAGCAGCATTTCCTTCTCCGGCGTACATGACCAGAACCCCAGACGGACCAGTTCCTCGGCTTCAGGGCTGATCCGGAGCGGGATAGACTTCAGTACTCTCTCCGCTTTGGCATGGTCGGTTTCGATCCACTTCGATTCCAGCAGCAGGCCCTGCTCCTGACCTTCTGAATGCACAGCAAGCGGAATCTCCTTCCAGGTATAGCTCTCAAATACACAGCACAGCAGGCCCTCGAAGCTGCCATCATAGGTATAAGCCAGAGCGGACGGCTTGAACATCAGGCTTCCGCTCCTTTCTTGAACCCGGCCCATCCTTCTGCTGCCGGCAAGGCAGCCAGGTTATGGTCCTCGAACAGCGTCATCTGCTCGTATTGCGGGGGCTGGAAAGGGGCCAGCTGTTGGCCGGACATCAGTGAACGAAGCAGGGTATGTTCACTGACTTTCAGCCCTTCCAGCGGTTTGCCCTTGCAGGTGATGAAGAATTGGGCACGCTTGAGCACGACACCCAGTTTCTTGAGTGCCTGGAAATCCAGTGTTCCTGCCCGTCTTGCCTTGACTATCCGCTGTGCGCTCCTTACGCCGATACCGGGTACACGCAGCAGCATTTCATACGGTGCGCGGTTGATCTCAACCGGGAACTGCTCCCGGTGGTTAACGGCCCAGCTGCATTTCGGATCAAGCAGCGGATTGAAGTTGGGTACTGCTTCATCCAATAATTCGCTTGCCTGAAAGCCGTAGAAGCGCAGCAGCCAATCAGCCTGATAGAGCCGGTGCTCCCGCAGCAGCGGCGGTTTGGTGTCCAAAGAGGGCAGCAGCGAATCCTCGATCACCGGGGTATAGGCAGAGAAAAACACGCGCTTCAATGCGTACTTCCGGTACAAGCCCTCCGTTAGATTCAGAATTTGGTAATCCGTATCGGGCGAGGCGCCCACAATCATCTGCGTGCTCTGGCCGGCGGGAGCGAAGCGTGGAGCGTGATTGTATTTAACAATATCGGAGCTGTTCTCCGTAATCCGGTCTTTGATCAGCGCCATCGGCTTCAGGATGGAAATCTTGCTCTTATCAGGAGCGAGTATCCCGAGACTCTCCTGCGAGGGCAGCTCGATATTGACGCTCATACGGTCAGCGAGCAGTCCGAGTCTGGACAGCAGGGCGTCGTCAGCTCCGGGAATCGCTTTTACATGAATATAGCCGTTGAAATGATACACATTCTGCAGCAGCTCCAGTGCCGCTATCAGCTGCTCGGTTGTATAATCCGGATTGCGCATAATCCCTGAGCTGAGGAATAGTCCTTCTATGTAGTTGCGGCGGTAGAATTGCATGGTAAGGTCCGCGATCTCTTCGGGTGTAAAAGCCGCCCGGCGGACGGGATTAGATTTGCGGTTAATGCAATATGCACAATCATATACACAGGCATTGGTCATAAGCACCTTCAGCAGCGAAATGCAGCGTCCGTCCGCCGCGAAGCTGTGGCAGATGCCCATTGCAGCGGTACTGCCCAAACTTCCGGCCTGGCCTTTACGGTCTGAACCGCTTGAAGTGCAGGCTACATCATATTTGGCTGAAGCGGTTAGAATCTCAAGTTTCTCCATAACATCCACGATCACAACCCCCCTCATAGAGGAAGTATATACCGAACGTATGTTCTTGTCAAAGGGCTTCACTAAGTGCCGGTTACCGTGCAGAATGTATGCGCATTCCTTATTATGCTATAATAGTTTTTAATGGTTCATAGCATTTAGAACTATACTGTTTCTGAAAATTGGGTTAGGAGTGTTGCTGGGAATGAGAGGATACAACATTTGGCGGCCAATCATGCTGATTGCGGTTGCGTTGCTTACGAGAACCTTGGTTTCAAGTATTTGTCTTATGTTTGGGATGTCGCAGGAATCGGCAAGCAGCGTTGCCATGCTTGGTATGGTTGTTGCCGCTCTTGTAATGTATAACCGTATGATGAAGAGCCGCCGCCGCAAATAAATAGAAGGTCCGTAAATTCCCCGGGTGAAACGAATCATATGCGAGAACATTTGAAGACACCCGCACAGGTGTCTTTTTTATTTAAGAGGGGTTCCGGGCGAAGGGAATGCGGCTGCCCGGTTTTGCTTTTTAAGCTGCAGAGCTTGTATATTAGGGCTGTAGCTTTTATTCTTAGAAGGATATGCTATATAGATGACAACAAAGGTTCAAGATAACGGGAATCCCGTAAGGGAGGGCGCTATCTATAGAATCAATACACGTTGGGAAACGAACAAACAGGAGGAAACCAATTGAGTACACAGAATATCGGAGTGCCGTTAGAGGGTTTTGCAGAATTTAGCCGGGTAGTGGCCGCAGAGGGCACGGTGTTGCTTAAGAATGAGGGGCAGGTGCTTCCGCTTGGAAACGGCGAGAGCGTTGCCATTTTTGGCAGAATACAAGTGAATTACTACCGCAGCGGTACAGGATCAGGCGGAAGTGTTCATGTTGCATATACGACTAACCTGCTCGACGGTCTGCGCAGCAAGAAGAACATTAGCGTCAATGAAGATCTGGCAGCAGTGTATGAGGAATGGATCGGACTTAACCCGTTTGACGACGGCGGAAAAGTATGGGCGGCTGAGCCGTGGAACCAGAAGGAAATGCCGCTTACGGATGAGCTGGTGAAGAAAGCAAGAAGCCAGTCGGGCAAGGCCGTTGTGGTGATTGGACGTACCGCCGGTGAGGATCAGGACAATGCCGATGCACCGGGAAGCTACCGGTTGACGGAAGATGAGAAGGCTATGCTTACGCAGGTTACGGCTCATTTTGAACAGACTGTTGTTGTGCTTAATGTCTCCAATATTATGGATATGAGCTGGGTTAACGATGCCGGATATGTACATCCTATCTCTGCTGTGATCTATTCCTGGCATGGCGGTATGGAAGGCGGCAATGCGATTGCTGATGTACTGGCCGGAGAGGTGACGCCAAGCGGCAAGCTGACGGATACGATCGCGTATTCCATTGAGGATTACCCGTCCACAAGCAACTACGGCAATGAGTTCAAGAACTTGTATGAGGAAGATATCTATGTAGGATACCGTTATTTCGAGACCTTCTGTCCGGATATGGTTCAGTATGAATTCGGCTATGGCATATCCTACACCACCTTTGAGCTTGCGCCGGAGGAAGCGAAGCTGGTGGACCAGGCGGGTGAACCACAGATCCAGATCGGTGTAACTGTAACCAATACAGGAGATACCTACTCCGGTAAAGAAGTGGTGCAGGTGTATTATGAAGCGCCGCAGGGACAGCTTGGCAAACCGGCCAAAGCGCTGGCGGCATTCGCTAAAACCAAGCTGCTTGAGCCTGGAGAGTCCCAGCAGCTTACGGTAAGCTTCCCGCTCCATTCTCTGGCTTCGTATGATGACGCCGGAGTGACAGGGCATCCTTCCGCTTATGTACTGGAAGCTGGAACCTACCGCTTCTACGTGGGAACCAGTGTTAAAGCTGTAGCAGAAGTTAGCGTAGATGGACAAGCAGGTTATGTTCAAGGCGAGCTTAAGGTTGTAGAGCAGCTGCAAGAGGCGATGGCACCGACTGAGAGCTTCAAGAGAATGAAACCGGGGGTCCGGAAGGAAGACGGTTCTTATGAACTGATCTCTGCTGAGGTGCCGGTACGCAAGGTAGATATGGCAGCGCGGATTGAAAGCAATCTTCCGGAGACGCTGGTACAGACCGGCAATCAGGGCCATACGTTGAGAGATGTCCATGAAGGTAAAGTCAGCATGAATACGTTCATTGCCCAGCTCAGCGACCAGGATCTGGCGGCCATTGTCAGAGGCGAAGGAATGAGCAGTCCGCTGGTTACGCCGGGTACGGCTTCGGCTTTCGGCGGAGTCAGCGACAGCCTGTTCAGTTACGGCATTCCGGTTGCGGCTACTGCAGACGGCCCATCCGGTATCCGGATGGACAGCGGACAGAAGGCGACCCAGGTGTCGATTGGAACCCTGCTTGCCGCTACCTGGAACGCAGAGCTGGTTGAAGAGCTGTATGTTATGGAAGGCCAGGAATTGTTACGCAACCAGGTGGATGCTTTGCTGGGACCGGGTCTTAATATCCGCCGCAGTCCGCTGAACGGGCGTAACTTCGAATATTTCTCTGAAGACCCGCTGATCTCCGGGATCTTCGCTGCTGCGTGCACACGCGGTATTATGAAGGGCGGCTCCAATGCCACGCTGAAGCATTTCGCCTGCAACAACCAGGAGAAGCACCGCAGCAAGGTCGACGCTGTCGTGTCCGAACGCGCGCTGCGCGAGATTTACCTGAAGGGCTTCGAAATCGCTGTGAAGCAGGGCGGTGCGAATTCAATCATGACCTCCTATAATCCGGTTAACGGTCACTGGGCGGCTTCCAACTATGATCTGAATACCACGCTGCTTCGCGGTGAATGGGGCTTCCGGGGAATTGTAATGACCGACTGGTGGGCAATCATGAATGATGTCGTGAATGGAGGCACTGCGGACCGCAAGAACACGAACTGGATGGTCCGGGCACAGAACGATCTGTACATGGTAGTATCCAATTATGGTGCGGAAGTCAACGCCTATGATGACAATACGCTCGAATCATTGGATAATGGTACGCTTACCCGTGGCGAGCTTCAGCGCTCGGCCATCAACATTTGCGAATTCATCATGCAGGCACCGGTCTTCTCCAGAAAGCATGAGATTGTAGAAGCTGTCGAGACCTTTAAGGCAGACTCTTCCCTGGTGGTTGAGCAGGTTCAGGTGTTGAGCCAGAACGCACAGGTTGCACCTAGTGTGTCTGGACCAACCTATATCCAGGCGGATGAAGCTGGTGAGTACCGGATCTTCGTCAGCATCATGTCCCCGGAACCCGAGCTTGCCCAAAGTGCCTGCAACGTGACCCTGAACGGACAGCCAGTGACCACCATTCAGACGAACGGGACAGAAGGCAAATGGATCAGACAGAAGCTGGTCAAGATCGGACTTGAAGCCGGTCTGTATGAAATGAAGCTGGACTTCGTCAAACCCGGCCTAGAAATTGAGTGGATTGAATTCAAACAGGTGTAACAGCTTTTAATTTCAGGACACCCTCCGGGGTGTCCTTTTTGCGTCCGCATACCTGTAGCACTCCCGAATAAAATAGGGGTATAACTGCTACTATGAAGGGGTGAGCATGGAAGGATGCAAATACATGTGGTGCAGCCGGGACAGACGCTGTATGGGATCGCTGATGCTTATGGCGTGAACATGGATACGATAACTGAGGCGAATCAGTTGTCTGCGCCAGGGAGGCTGGTCATTGGACAAACGCTGGTGATTCCGGTCGTAGGCCAGTATTATTGGGTTCAGCAGGGGGATAGCTTCTATAGTATCGCGAAGAGGTTCGGCCTGAAGGCCAGTGAGCTGGCGGAAGTGAACGGGCTGACGCTGAACCAGCCGCTGCAGACCGGGTTCCGCCTGTACATACCTCCTGTGCCAAGGCGGCAGGCAGAAGTGAATGCCTATATTGAGCCGAGGGGGGAAGCGGTCTCCCAGGCGCTGCAGAATGCTGCCGCAGAAGCTGCCCCTGAGCTTACGTATCTGGCTCCGTTTAGTTTCCGGATTAAGCTGGACGGCTCGCTGCAGGCGCCGCCGCTAGATAATCTGGCTTCAATCGCGGCGCAGAACCGGGTCACGCTGATGCTGGTCGTCACGAATCTGGAGGATGCTCAGTTCAGCTCGGAGCTGGGCCGGATTATACTGAATGATGTAGCGGTGCAGGACCGGCTGCTGGAGAACATTGTGACAGAGGCGAAGCGGCTGAATTTCAGAGATATCCACTTTGACCTGGAATTCCTCCGGCCGGAGGACCGCGAAGCGTATAATGCCTTTTTGCGCAAGGCAGTGGACATCATTCACAAGGAGGGTTTCCTGCTGTCTACCGCACTTGCACCCAAAACCAGTGCCTCCCAAACCGGGGCCTGGTATACGGCGCATGACTATAAAGTGCATGGCCAGGTTGCTGATTTTGTCATTATTATGACCTACGAATGGGGATACAGCGGAGGCCCGCCGATGGCCGTTTCGCCTATAGGACCGGTGCGTCAGGTGCTGACGTATGCGGCCAGTGAAATTCCCCCCGGCAAAATTATGATGGGCCAGAATCTGTACGGCTACGATTGGACTTTGCCTTATGTGGCTGGCGGAGAGTATGCCAAAGCACTTAGCCCGCAGGCGGCAATTGATCTGGCGAGGAACAGGAATGCCGCCATTCAGTACGACTATAAAGCCCAGGCTCCGCATTTCGATTACACCGATGACGCAGGCCGGCAGCATAAGGTATGGTTCGAAGATGCCCGCTCGATTCAGGCCAAGTTCGATTTGATCAAGGAGCTGGATCTCCGGGGCATCAGCTATTGGAAGCTGGGGCTGCCTTTTCCGCAGAATTGGCTGTTAATAGAAGATAACTTCAATGTGATCAAAAAATAAACCGGCAACGTCCCCCTGTTTTTTGGCAGAAAAGCTGCTGCAAAAAACGGCTGTGCGCCCCCAAAAGGACCGCACAGCCGTTGCCGTTTCTGCTTACACCGTTACAGCGTTAGCCCATTAAGCCCTTGAGACCGCCCAGGAAGGGCCGGATCGACTTAATCATATTGTAGCCCATCTTCATGACAGGCATCGCCTTCTGCACCATTCCGAACATCCCCATGAATTTCCCCAGACCTCCGATACCTGCAGCTCCGCCTGCCCCGCCCATGAACGATCCGAGTAAAGGCATGAAGCCGGAGACATCTGCTTTCCGGGCACCTGAAGACGATTTCCGTTTAGGTTTATGATGCGTGCTTGTTCTGGAGAGGATCACTGCTTCTTTATTAAGGTCTGTTATCCAACCTACATATGAACGTCCATCGTGTAAAGTAATGCAGACCGGCCGGCCTTTCAACTGCTGTGCCCGCTTGCGGATTTTTGTTGAATTTGCCATTCGTCACTCACCTCATTGTTCTATTTACTATATTTTACTCAGAACCCGGGAGGCGGCTTGTGCGGGTATGGAGTTTCCCGGAAATAAATTGAACAACCACGTGCTGTATTTTCCATAAAAATATCGTAATATCAATATAGAGTGGTATAATCTGCCATTTCTATAACCTAATCCAAGGGGGAGAGCCATTTGACCGACATCCGGAGTCTGGCGGCATTTATCTGTGCCCGTAATACTGAAAGACAGCAATGCGGGTACGTGGGCAGCACACTTGATGATATTATTCATGACCTGAGTGACGGTATGGCAGAAGCAAGCTTCGTGTTGTATGAGGGAGAGGAGATCACGGGTGCAATTATATTGGACACCTATGACGTAGGCGGTGGACAAGAGGATATAGAAGTGTGGGGACCCTATTATTCCGCCCGCCCTGAGGATGAACTCCAGCTGTTATTCAGGTATCTCAGCGAAGCCGCCGACTCAGCGGCGATCCGGTATATCCACTTGTTCACCCGTGCGGATAATGTTCCGCTGATTGAATATGCCGCCCGCTATCGTACCGAGAAGGTTAGAACCCACTATCATTATTCGATTGATACTGCATCACCGCCTGGTAACAGCAGTTATGCGGACCTGTCCATTGTGCCCGTCACAGAGCCTGAGTCAGAGTGGCTGGATCAGATTATTGAACTGCATAATCAAGGCTTCCAGGGAGCTACTTTGACACAAGAGGATATCACAGCGGAAATAGAGGATAGCGGCAACAGTGATTATGATATCTCCGCCGTCCTTGACGAGGGTTCTTTCATAGGATACATAATTGTTAGAAGAAACGTCCTGACCGGCATCCTCCATCTGGAGTACATCTGTATCCGCCCTGATGAGAGAAGCAGGGGAACGGGCAGAAAGTTGATTGCCTATCTGGCGGAGACCTATAGAGGTCTGAGTTATACGCGCATCGGGCTGGATGTCAGCGAGGAGAATGAAGCAGCGATCCGCTTCTATGATAAGAACGGGTTCAGCAGAGATAGTGTAATGAGGCATATCATTATCGGCGGGAAGATGGAGCCGGCGGTGCTGGCGTAAGGGCAGTGCAATTCAGATCAAATACGGAGAAATGCTCTTTGTTATGATTCTTGATGAAAGGAGGAGAACCTCATTGTACGAATGGAACGAGATGGTTCAGCTCATGATTGACTGGATCGAAGAAGACCTTGCGGCTTCACCCACGCTGCCGAAGATGTCTGAACAGCTGGGATATTCGCCGTATTATTGCACCAAGCAGTTTCATGCTTTGACCGGGATGACGCTGCGGGATTACATCTGGCAGCGCAGAATCGGCCGGGCGGCCCTGGAGCTGAGGGATACGGATACGCGGATTCTTGATATTGCCGTGAAGTTCGGCTTTTCTTCACAGGAGGCATTCTCACGGGCGTTTCTAAGAGCCTTCAAGGTCACTCCCCATGCCTACCGCAAAGCCCCGCGGCCGATTCCGCTCGCCATTCGGGCCGAGGTGTTCTCCCCTTATCAATATCTGATCAGGGAGCGGGATAAGATGAGACAAGTGCATTTGCAGGAAGCACAGATCAAGCTTGAGTTCATACCGGCGCATAAATTCATCGGCATCCGCGATATCGGCTCGAACAATTACGGCGGGTTCTGGGAGAACGGGCATGACTGCGATGAGGTCTCCGGAACGCTGGAGAGCATGTCGCATCATACACTTCCAGGGCAGCTGGGCCAGACGGCAGGCTGGTTCTATCAGGATGGGCGCAAGGGTTACCTGTACGGCATTCCTGTTGCAGCAGACTATGATGGTGAAATACCGGAGGGTATGGAGTGCCGTGATGTGCCGGAATCGGAGTATCTGGTCTTTTTTCACCCGCCGTTTGATTATTTGCAGGACAATGGGCAGGTGATGCGTATCGTAGAGGAAGTGGCTTGGAATTATGATCCTGCGGCCATGGGCTATGCGTGGGATGAAGAGGTCAAGCAGGACTATCAGCGCCATTTCCCCGAAGGGTACGGGTATGCGGTGCTGCGGCCGATCCGTAAATTGGGTTAATTCGCGGGCTGCCGCCCAAACAAGGAGAAGCGCCCAGCGCTTCTCCTTGAGCCATTTCAGTTCAATCCTCTGTTAAGCCAAGCACTGTCTCTGCAAGTGTATCTCCCCGGCGCTCCAATGACGCTACCAGCGTCAGTAGCTCTGCCTGCTTTTCCCGTTGCCGGGCCGTCCAGCTAAGTCGGGGTGAGGCTCCTGTCTTCCGGACTACAGCAGGATCGGGAAGATTCTTATAAAAGTCTTCGAGCAGAGCAGCCATTTCAGCATATACCCCGGCCATTTCCGACAAGGCTGTTAGCTTACGCTGATCCTGCACCAGAGGCAGAGATTCCTGCAAATAGGCGGCGGCACTTCTTCTGGCATCGGTCAGCGCCATCATGCAGAAGTGGTTGACTGAGAGCCTGCGGCTGTACGCTTCATCCTCCGCTGCAGCATACCACTGATGGTCCAGCAGTCCCTCGCTCCATACTTCCAGAGCCTTGTAGCCGGCTGTATAACAGCTGCCGCCTTCGGTCTCCATATGCATAGAATCCAGCTTAATCCGAAGGGAAGCATACAGATTATCCAATGCAGAAGGGAGCGCGGTCTGTTCGCCAAGACGGATAATCTTATAGGGCCAATGATCGACATGAAGGTAACCCTTGCTTATCTCCATATACATCTGGAATTCAGAGTTTGCTTCAAGCACTTCAAAGGTCTCATCGTCAAAATAACTCCGGCACAGCAGGGTCAGGCCATCCTCCAAATATCCGGTAATCACTCCCCATTCAGGTGCCACCCTGAGATTAATGGCTATAGGCAGCCTGCCTGCACGAATATCCTCGAGAATCGCCAGCTTCTCGGCTGCGCGCTGCTTCGGCTCCAGCCGGTTGGCCTGGATGGCGTGTATTCCATAAGCCGTGCAGGCTGGCACGGAGTGGTCATAGACGACTAGCGCATCCGCAGAGCTGTAATCCCACACCGGTTCAAAAGCGACCCTCCAGCATGCTCCTGAATAACCCATAACCCGTTCATAGGTTGTCTCTATCCCTCTGGCGGCAAGTGAGAGCGCCATTGCTCCTGCCCAGGAGCAGTCCATTCCCCGGCCGAATCCCAGCCGGCTGATTCCCTCTACAATGCACTGCTGATCGGCAGGATCACTTTGGCAGAGAGAGGCCCGGTCCGGACTGTAATGAATCTGTTCGCCTTCTGCACAGCTAATAGTATGAATGCCATGACCATTCAGGTACACCAGCAGCAGGTAGTCATTGCCTTCATTGTCAATCAGACTCGGAAACAGCTCATGCGAGGCGGTGAAAGAATTCCACCGGAAATGCTCATAATGCTTCATTTTCTGTAAGACGCTGCGGTTTGCCTGTTCATTACCGTAATTGGCTTCAAGAATCTGCAGCTCATTGCTGCCGGAGACATAGCCGGTAGAATGAACATCTATCACCAAAAGCTGGTCCTTCAGCACATAAGTTGAATAGATTCCCGCTGGGGTCTCATAGGTAACGAGCAGCAGCTTTAGACGGTCACCCTCTAAAGATTGGGGAAAGACCTGATCCCCGGCAATTAAGCTTAGGCGGTTCGAGGTAACAAATTGATTCACGAAATGAGTAACATCCAGCTCCTGCTGGCCATCCGTGTAGATGGCTGAGAGTACCACAAGCTCTTGAGGCAGCAGAATGCTGTCGATCGAGTGACTTAATGCAGCGGATAGCAGGGGAAGGGTCGCGGTCTCCGGCAGGGATTTACCGGTTTCCCATTTGGATACCGCCTGGGTGCTGACATGCAGCTGCTGCGCTAATTGCTCCTGTGACAGGCCTTTAGTTTTGCGAAGTGTGGCTATCCGTTTTCCGATTTTTTCGCTGCTGACCATACCTGATACACTCCCATAGATTCATTCGACGTCGTAACTCTATTATAATCTGAACTCCTGAAATGACCATTTATTGGAGTATAGGCCCGGAGATGGAAAAATCAACTGCAGGTTGATGCACAGGATTTCTCTGGATGCATGTCGTAAGCCGCTGTTAAAGTACTCCGTTCCTGATTTCCGCTTTGTTCAGCATATCTTCCTATGATAAATATCTTGAACAAAAAAATAAAAAAACTCTTGTTCTTCCGATAAAATCATGATATATTAATTCTTGCATTGCATTGAATCTTTTCTTTGCGGTCATGGCGGAATTGGCAGACGCGCTGGCTTCAGGTGCCAGTGATAGCAATATCGTGGAGGTTCGAGTCCTCTTGACCGCATACAGCTTTATACGTAGTGCAAGCGAAAGCTCTTCTTCCTGAAGGGCGCATTGAATCTTTTCTTTGCGGTCATGGCGGAATTGGCAGACGCGCTGGCTTCAGGTGCCAGTGATAGCAATATCGTGGAGGTTCGAGTCCTCTTGACCGCATACAGCTTTATACGTAGTGCAAGCGAAAGCTCTTCTTCCTGAAGGGCCTTTTTTATTTTTGCGGAAGTTTGCCGCAACAAGTCTAAACATAAGAGAAGTGAATTTGTAATGGAGCCCAGCAGCAGTATGAAGCCCAGCCAGCGATTCCTTGAGAAGCATTTCTCCGGAGAATCCATTGACTATCGCCAGATCATAGCGTTATTCCTCCCTGTATTGGTGGACCAGGCCTTCGTGGTCGGGCTGAACCTCGTCAATACAGCAATGATCAGTTCCTCTGGAGTAGCGGCAATCAGTGCGGTGAATATGATAGATTCGCTGAATATTTTTCTGATCAGTGTGTTCATCGCCGTATCCACAGGGGGCACGGTCGTTGTAGCCCAGTACAAGGGAAGCGGCAACGAGCTTATGGTCTCCAAGGCGACCGCCGGAGCGGTGTCTTCCGTTTCTTTGATGGCTTTTTGCATCGGATTATTCGGAATTGTGTTCCATGGTCCACTGCTGCATTTATTGTTCGGTGCGGCTTCGCCTGAGGTGATGTCCAATGCCCGGACGTATCTGATCGGCAGCAGCTTATCCTATCTGGGGATTGCTGTGATGGAGGCGGTATGCGGCGCGCTGCGCGGCATCGGGCGGACGAGGGCATCGCTCGTACTGTCACTGATTATGAATTTCTCCTATGTACTGCTGAACTTTGTCTTCATTAACGGGCTGCATATGGGTGTGTTCGGAATGACCATTGCCATTAATATATCGAGGTATCTTGCGGCCGCCTGCTCGCTGATCTATCTCTTCCGGCTGGACAGCAGCCTGCATGTGAAGATCCGTGACCTGCTGGTGCTGAACTGGACGATGCTTCGGAGAATTATGTCGATCGGCCTGCCGTTTGCGGCGGAGCAGATGTTCTTCAACGGCGGGAAGATTCTCACGCAGATCTTCATCGTCAGCCTGGGCACCTATGCGATTGCTACCAATGCGATCAGTTCTACGCTGGCGGGAGTGATGCAGATTCCGGCGAATGCCCTGTCCCTGACGCTGATTACGGTGGTCGGTCAATGCATAGGAAGCCGCAATGTCAAAGATGCACGCAAATTCGTGAAGTCCTTCCTGTGGCTGTCTTCGGCCTCTTTTATACTGATGGGACTGCTGATCTTCCCGTTATTCAATCCGCTGGTATCGATGTTCCATCCGCCGCAGGAGATTGTCCGGGATATCTTCATTGTCTTCCTGATTAACTCGCTGGCCCAGATTCCATTATGGTCGATCAGCTTCATTACCCCTTCGGCGCTTAGAGCGGCGGGTGATTCCAAGTTCACCTCGATTGTTTCCATGCTCTCAATGTGGCTGTTCCGTGTAGTACTCGGATATATTCTGGGGATTGTGCTGAACATGGGCATTATCGGGGTATGGCTGGCAATGAACTGTGAATGGGGGATACGCGGCTTCATCTTCATACGGCGTTTCCTCGGCGAGAAGTGGCTGCAGCACAAGGTCATTTAAGCGTATCTGTCCCGAACATCAGCTAAAAATAAAACAAGAACCCATTCTCCGCGTTCAGGCGGAGGATGGGTTCTTATGCATAAGTACAGGCCTTGCGTTACCAGTAATATAATGTGCGGCTGCAGCCTATCCCTTAAGTCCGGTAGTCGAGATGCCCTCGACGAAATACTTTTGGCAGAAGAAGAAGAGCAGTACGCAAGGAACGATGCTGACAACCGACATTGCCAGAACTTGATTCCACGACACGGCAGAGGAGGCATCCAGCGAGAGACGCAGTCCCAGGGATATGGTGAATTTGCTCACGCTGCTGATATAGATAATCGAGTTGAAGAAGTCATTCCAGGTCCACATGAACTGAAAGATCCCGACGGAGAAAATGGCCGGCTTGCAGAGCGGAAGCAGCACCCGGGTGAGCACGGTGAAGGAATTGCAGCCGTCAATTGTTGCCGCCTCATCAAGGTCGCGCGGCAGCCCGCGGATGAACTGGATCATCAGATAGATAAAGAATGCGCTGGTGGCGAAGGCGGCGGGGATGATGAACGGCAGATACGTATCCAGCCAGCCCAGCTTGTTGAACAGGATGTACCGCGGAATCATCACGGAGGCGTTCGGCAGCATCAGGGTAGCGATCATGACGGAGAAGAGCAGGGTCTTCAGCGGGAAGTTGAACCGGGCGAACCCGTAGGCTACCAGCACGCTGGACACGATGGTGAAGATGACGGTTGGAATGACAAGCTTCAGCGTATTGACGAAGAAATCCTCAAACCCATATTGCCCAGTCCCCTGCCAGCCCAGCTTATAGGCATCCCAGACATAAGTCGTCGGCAGCAGCCGGCTAGAGCCGAAGATATCGGCATTGGTCTTGAAGGAAGAAGTGAACAGCCAGATTAGCGGGTACACCATAACGAGGCCGAGGACAATCAGAAAAATATAGTTAAGCCAGGAGTTCTTCGAATCATGCTGCAGTTCTCTCATTGTTATTTCCCTCCGTCCTCGTAGTGTACCCAGCCGCCGGATGATTTGAAGATTACTGCGGTGACGGCCATGATGATTAAGAACAATATCCATGAAAGCGCTGAGGCGTAACCCATCTTGAAGAAAGTGAAGGCCTCCTCATAGAGCTTCAGCGCATATAGATAGGTGGATTTCATCGGTCCGCCATGGGTAATGACGAAAGCGCCTGTGAATTCCTGGAAGGCATTGACCATCTGCATCACCAGGTTAAACAGCACAATCGGAGTCAGCATAGGTACGGTAATGCGGAAGAACATGCTGAACCGGGAAGCGCCGTCGATCGAACCGGCTTCATACAGATCATTAGGAATCTGCTGAATACCGGCCAGAAACAGTACCATGGACGAGCCGAACTGCCATACAGTGAGTAGCCCCAGTGTGTATAGGGCAATGTCCGGACTGCCGAGCCAGTCGACTGGTCCAAGATGAAGCCGGGCCAACAGGCTGTTGACGACGCCCTCTTTCATGAAGAGGAAACGCCACAGGACTGAGATTGCCACACTTCCTCCCAGTATGGAGGGCAGATAATAGACAGTTCTGAAGAAGTTGATCGCTTTCAGCTTGGCGCTGAGCAGCATGGCGACGAACAGGGCGAAGGCCAGCTTGACCGGAACAGCCAGCAGTACATAAATGCCGGTTACCTTCAGGGATTGATAGAAATCGGGATCTTCTGTAAAGATTTTATGATAATTGTCCAGTCCGACCCACTTGGGGGCGCTGACCATGTTGTAATCGGTGAAGGAGTAATACAGGGACGAAATAAACGGATACAACTGAAAGATCAGCAGGCCGATCAGCCAGGGCAGGATGTACAGGTAACCAGCATACTGATAGTTTCTTCTAACTTTGATTTTACGCCGGCCGGACTTCGGTGTCTTGTTTAGAATGGATTGCGGTACAGACACAGCAGGTTCTCTCCCTTCCTATGGGGCGGTTATTCTCTGTCTTGTAGGTCTTTCAGCTTGGAGGTCAGGCTGGCAATCAGCTCATCCGCCGCCTGCTCTGCATTCGATTTGCCGTAGCTAACCTTCTGGACGATATCGTCCATGATTTTCTGTACTTCAGAGTTATTGGCAACGGCATTATCGACTAGTCCTGCATGGCTAAGGCCCAGCTCAACGGCATTTGTGATGGCGGCATCAATCTTGCCGGCTGTAACGGCTGCTTCCTGTGAAGCCTTAACCGGTGGTACAGAGCGGACATCCCCCAGAATGGCTGCCGCCCCGGGATCATTCATGAACCAGCTCAGGAACTTCACGGCTTCGGTCTTATGCGCGCTGTCATTGCTGACAGCGAACAGCTGCGAAGGTCTGACCAGCACGCCGGAGTCCTTGGCATCTTTGGCAATTACGGGAAGAGCGGTAATAACCTCGGTGCCTTCCGGCAGTACAGTCTTGAGGGAAGGCAGGATGCTGCTCATCGATGGAGCAATGGGAATCTCCTGATTGATCCACTTCGGATTCTGATCGATTTTGCCGAAGAACAGATCGCTTTCACCCAGCGGCTGATAGACACCGGCCTGCATTGCCTGATAGAGCCAGTCGAAGCTTGCCGCCGCATCCTCTTTGCTGAAGCCCAGCGTGTAATCCTCCTGGACCCACTGCTTGCCTGTACACTGCTTTAGCATTGTGACCATATCCTGACGCAGTGCGGCATGGTCGGTCAGCAGGAGGTATTTCGAGCTGTCCTGTGCATGCAACTGCTTACCGGCCTCAAGGAGGGAATCCCAGGTCCACTGGGCAGCGGAATCCACATTCAGCTTATCGGCCAGTGACTTGTTGATGATCAGGCAGTAGGTGTTAACGCCTGTAGGCACAGCGGCCAGCTTGCCGTCATACATGCCGTAATTGTCCAGGAAGCCCTGGTCGAAACCGGAAGCATCGAATTCCGGCTGCGCTTTCAAGTCGACGAAGAAATCGCCTTTCTTGGTCAGCTCCTGCAGCCACGGCAGATCAAGTTGCATGATATCGGCCGAGGTTTTGCCGGCAAGCTGGGTCTTGATCTTCTGCTCGTAGCCGTCAAAGCCCTGATATTCTGCCTCAATGGTTACACTCGGCTCAACCTGCTTGTAAGCCTCGATTGCGGCCAGCGTTGCGGCATGGCGGTCTTCGCCGCCCCACCAGCTGAAGCGCAGCGTCACCTTCTCTTCTGCATTTGCGGCATTGCCGGCGTTTGTACTGGTGTCCGAAGCGGATTTGCCGGAAGAGCAGCCGCCGAGGAGTGAAGCGAGCAGCAGAGATGCCAGGCCCATGGCCCCCCATTTGTTTCTTTTCATGGTCATTCTCCTTTGAATGCTTTAATGTAAGCGCTTTTAATTATAAGATGCCCGAAGGGCTTTTATAAGGGAGCCAATCTTAGATTAGGGTATCATTTTCCGCGTGAATTAGAGGGGAGGGTATCCTGATGTTGTGAAAGGAATCATTTCTTCAGCAGTTTAATTCATCGTGCGAATGGCCTGCAATATGCTCCTGGCGTTCTGATATACTGAATGTAAGCAGTTACATTGAAACTACATTGCAACCAGGGAAGGAGGGCGGCGGGATGTATAACCTATTGATTGTGGATGATGAAACGGAGACACGTGAGGCGCTTTCCAGTTATTTTCCGTGGAATGAGATCGGATTCCATATCATCGGCCAGGCCGGCAACGGGCGCGAGGCGCTGCATTTCATTGAAGGCGAGGAGCGGGTGGACATTGTGCTTACTGATATCAAGATGCCTGTGATGACCGGGATTGAGCTGGCCGAGGATCTATATAGAAGCAAACGGGATATCAAGGTAGTCTTCCTGAGCGGATACCGCGATTTCGAGTACGCCCAGCAGGCCCTGCATTACAGGGTCAGCAATTATGTGCTAAAGCCGGCGAAATACCATGTGCTGCTGGATGTATTCGTCAAGCTCCGTGAGGAGCTGGAGGCAGGGAATGTGGAGAAGGAGCGCTCAGCGGCAGAGGATCTGCAGGGGAGCGATGAGAGCTTCATTATCCGCCAGATCAAAGACTATGTCACAAGCCATTATCAGAATGCCTCACTCGAACAGGCGGCCCGGCTGGTCCATATGAATGCCAACTACCTCAGCTTCTTTTTCAAGCAGAAGACGGGCCAGAATTTCTCGGACTATGTGATTCAGCATAAAATGGAGGTAGCCGCCGGACTGCTGCAGGACATGAGCTTCAAAACCTATACTGTCAGTGAAATGGTCGGCTACAGCAATGCCAAGAACTTCACCCGCACCTTCAAGAGCTATTATGGCAAAACACCCAGTGAATACCGGAACGGTCCGGCCGCCCCATGAGAGAAAAGTATTTCGTCAAGCAGCTGGCCATCTTTCTGATTCCTTTGCTGATTCCGGTCATTATTCTGGGCTCGCTCTCGATGTTCTCCGCCCAGCGCGATATCAAGGCAGATATCAATCAGAACAGCAGCTTTCTGCTGCAGCAGTCGAAGACCCAACTGGAGATGATCCTGAATGAACTGGACACGCTGTATCTCGCCCTGTACGATAACGCCGATATTTTTAACGAATTGTCCGCTGTACTTAAGAACCCCTCGTATACCTACGAGAGCTCAAACACGAACCGGATTATCTCCAGTTTCCTGAATGCCTTTACAAGCTCCAAGCCCTATATCCAGTCCTTCTATCTGTATGTCGATAATCCGTACAACCGGTTTCTGTCCTCCGTAGACGGGCTGGTGACGCTGGATCATTTCTATGATACCGACTGGTACGGGCAGTTCAGCCGCTATGAGGGCCCCCCCGCGAAATGGACGGCAAGGCGCGAGCTGAAATTCTATTCCTTCGAGACGAAGCCGACTGCAGTGGTAACCTTCTATAATGTGCTGGTACCGCGCAAGATTGCGATTATTCTCAATATCCGGCCCAAATATATTGAGAGTCTGTTGAATGACATTACCCGTTATCCCACACAGCAAATGTTCGTGCTTGATGAGAATAGCCAGGTGATCTTCTCCAATGGGCGCGGGGAGCTTCCGCAGCATGCGGAGCTACTGAAGATTGCAGAGCAGCCGGAGTCCTTCTTCGATATGGACACACCGGCAGGGAAGGTAAATGTAACGAAGGTGGAATCGGAGCGCTACAAGTGGAAGTACGTATCGGTTATTCGCCATTCAGAGCTGTACAAAACGCCGTCACGCATTCTGTATTACACACTGGTGTTTGTGGCTGTCTCTGTAGTGTGCGGCTTTCTGCTGACCTTCGTGCTGATCCGGCGCAACTACAAGCAGCTTAAGATGATCAGGATGATGATCAAGGCTGCCGATGACAGCCATTTGCTGCTGAGGCCGCCCGCAAAGGTCAAGGACGAGTACTCACTGATTGTCCAGAATATGATGACGCATTTCATCGAACACCGCTATATCCGCACCCAGCTGCTGGAGAAAAAGTACCGTCTGCAGGTAATGGAGCTGCTGGCGCTGCAGTCCCAGATTAATCCCCATTTCCTCTACAACACGCTGCATTCCGTCTATTGGGAGTCAGTTGCGCTGACCGGCAAGCCTAATAAGGCGAGCGAAATGATCGAAGATCTCTCGGATATTCTCTCCTACTCCTTCAGCAATCCTACAGGAACGGTGACCTGGGAGAACGAGCTTGGCAACACTATCAGCTACGTCAATATTCAGAAGAAGCGCTACCATGACAAATTCGAGTGTATCTATGAATACAACGAAGAGCTTGCCCGTCTGTATACCTTCAAGCTTGTACTGCAGCCTTTGCTCGAGAACAGTATTTATCACGGAATTAAGGAAAAAGCGGGTCCGGGTCTCATTAAGGTAAAGTTCGTGCGCAGAGGAGAGCAGCTGTCGCTCAGTGTGATCGACAACGGTATAGGCATGACCGCAGAGCGGCTGCGTGAGGTCCGGCACCGGCTGGATGCGGATGAGGAGCGGACGGAGCATCTCGGACTCTACAATACGAACAAAAGATTGAAGCTGACGTACGGCTCGGCTTATAGCCTGAGTATCCGCGGCAAACCCGGATGGGGGACCAAGGTAGAGCTTGTGGTACCCTGTGTCTGGAATGAGGCTGAACTGTCGGGCCGGGAGCGGAGTGATGTCTCATAAGAAAAAGGCGTGTACTCCGGTTTGGGCCGGGGGCACGCCTTCTTCTATAAGTCCAGCGGGAAGGGAAGACGGCCGTGAACTACGCCTTCCAGATATCGTCAACCTTCACCGGCTGGCCGGTCTTGATGGAGCGGTTGGCGGCAATGCCGGTCATGATCGACATTGCGCCGTCCTTGTGCGAGGCTGCGCGGTTAAAGCGGTCTTCCTGCTTCTTGTCAAAGATATCGCGCAGCAGCACCGGATCGCCGCCGCCATGACCGCCTGCGCTGCTCTCGAACTCCACGCGGTAAGGCTCTTTGAAGTGCGGATAGATCATGATATTCACGCCTTCCAGCGCGCCTTCATTTTCCTTTTTGCCGCCGGAATTGACGTAGGATTGCTCGGTAATGCGGACCTCCATCCTTCCCTGTGTGCCGTTGAAGACGATGATGAAGCCTTCCCACGGCATATACGCGTTGAGCGAATAGTTCATGACCGTCTTGTTCTTATATTTGACCATAACATTCATCGTATCTTCGATGCTGATATTGTCCCCGAATACGCTCTGGTCGCGCTGGTAGCCGTCTTCATGCTCGGCATCCAGATACATGCTCTTCAGGTGCTCATTGCGGTCCAGATGGAGCGCGAACGGGTCGTTCTCGGCAGCCTTGCTGCCGTAGGCACGCTGGTAGAACTCGGTGATGCCGCGTTTCTCGGCATTCTCCTTGCCGTAGAAGCGCAGATCGCCCATCGCGAACACGGTATCCGGCTGTGAAGCCAGCCAGAAGTTCATCAGGTCGAAGTGATGCGTTGATTTGTGCACCAAGAGGCCACCGCTGTTGCGTTTGTCGCGGTGCCATCTGCGGAAATAGTCTGCTCCATGCTGGGTGTTCAGCAGCCATTCGAAATTGACGGAGAGGATCTCGCCCAGCACGCCGTCCATAATGACCTCGCGGATCTTCGTGTTATGCGGCGCGTAGCGGTAGTTGAAGGTGACACGCAGATTCTTGCCGGTGCGCCGGATGGCATCGAAGATCTCCTGGCATTTCTCTTCGTCAATCGTCATCGGCTTCTCGGAAATGACGTCACAGCCAAGCTCCATTGCGCGGATAATATACTTGTGATGCGTGCGGTCAATGGTGGTTACCAGTACATAGTCAGGCTTGGTTTCAGCAATCATCCGGTCGAAATCTTCGGCTTTGTAGGTAGGCACCTCATGATAGCCGTATTTGTCAGTCAGCATATGATTAGCGAAATTCATCCGCGTCTGATTGACATCACAGATGGCCACCAGCTCGGACGTTTCGTTGTAAACGGTAACAAGAGCGCCGTAGAAAAATTCGGCCCGGCCACCGGTACCGACGATTACATATTTCTTTTTGGACAAGGGGATCACTCCATTTACTTGGATTTGATTCTATTTTATAGTATAGGAAATGCAGAAAGTGAACGGTATTTAGTCTATTTAGACCGAAAGTATGCATATCTTATCCTCACAGGAGGCCTGGTGCAGAGTGGAGCCCATCTTTCAGATTGAGCAGCTCAAGCGGAGCGGATACTTCAATATGGACATCGACCATTTCCATGATTTCTATGAGATTTACTATCTGCTGTCCGGGGAAAGGCATTACTATATCCGCAACCGTATTTACGCGCTGGAGGCCGGAGACCTGGTGTTTATTAACAAAAATCATCTGCACCGCACAACGGGCGGAAACCACCAGCCGCATGAGCGGGTCCTGGTCAGCTTCGATGATTCGTATCTGGAACCGGCTGCTCCCGGGCCGAACTGGATGAATGTCTTTGCGGGGGAGAGCTTCCTGCTGCGGCCCACTGCGCATGAGCAGGGAGTGATTGCTGATTTGCTCTACGCCATGCTGGGGGAACAGAAGGAGGCTAAGCTGTGGGGCGGTGAATATACCAGGACGCTGCTGCTGCAGCTGCTGATCCAGCTGGAGCGGATACGCAAGGCGAAGCCCGCCCTGGTCTCTCCCGAACAAAGCGAGGGGCAGCGCCGGGTGTACGGCATCATTGAATTTCTGGATGCCCACTACGGCGAGAAGCTTACCCTTGGCGGGATAGCCGAGCAGTTCTTCATCAGCTCCACGTATTTGTGCCGGACGTTCAAGCAGACGACAGGCTTTACGATTATCGAATACCTGAATTATGTCCGCATCCGCGAGACGAAGACGCTGCTGACGGAAACAGATTGGCCGATCACCCGGGTCGCAGAAGCGACGGGTTTTGAGAGCATCGCTCATTTCGGGCGGATGTTCAAGGGAATTACGGGGCGCTCTCCGCTGCAGTACCGCAAGCAGCACCGGGCGTAACCAGGAGCTCCGAATTCGATAGAGTGTAACCGTTTTAATAGTCGGCAGCAGATTTGTGGAGCAGTATAGAGCATGTACTGAGAAACGCAGTGTAATCCAGAGGGGAAAGGATCTGAAGGCATGGAGAAGAATCAGGAGTGTATGTACTGTATGGAGGATGAACGGCGGGACAACCTGATGATTGAAATCTGCGAGCTGGGGGTTTCGACAGTTTTTCTGTTCAAGGAGCAGACGTATAAGGGAAGATGCAATGTGGTTTACCGTGATCATGTAAAAGAGCTGTTCCAGCTAACCGCAGACGAATTGTCCGCATTCATGAATGATGTCGCACAGGTAGCGGAAGCGGTGGACAAGGCCTTTGGGCCGGATAAAATAAACTATGGCGCTTACGGCGACAAGCTGCATCATCTTCATATGCACATCGTTCCGAAGTACGACGGGCAGGCGGACTTTGGCTCCACGTTCCAGATGAATCCGGGCCAGACCTATTTGACGGATGAAGAGGTTCAGGAGATGGTTGGGAGGATCAGAGCTTATTTGCAATGATAATAACCCTGAGCCTATAACCGTGGCCATCGAATAAGAAATACATGAACCAAAGGCGAATTCTTACCCGGAAGGGAGTGGGAATTCGCCTTTATCCATTTAGGTGCGATTCTTCGTTTAAAACAGGATTTCCCGCTTGTTCACCTTAACACCCGACAAGGATTTATCAAACATATCGAGTATAAAAAGGAAACGTTCAGCTTCACGAAATACATGGTCTGCCAGTAACGGATGAATGATGCTTTTGATTCGGCATTCCTCAATTAAATCACGTGCAGTTTTTTTGAAATCACGGAGTGATTTCACAGATACCTTGTTTTCATCAACAAATTGGCTTAATAAAGGGACGGTTTGAGATTGTGGCCGCATATGACTTAAATCCATGGCTTGAAACAAAAGCGTATCAAATTCATTACTGAATTCTCGTGCCTGGTCAACCAATTTTCTTTCAGAGGGGTCCAGCAAATGACCGATGAATTTCGCGTGGTCAGCCATAATCTTAAGAAAGAAGACATTCTCGTCAATAATCGCATCAGGCAAGGGTTCTAGTTGCCCTGAATTGAGTTCATTCAAGCGGTTTCGGAAATAATTAGCTTCTCTGCTTACATGATCAACCAATAAGGGGAAGTTATTTCCGCCCGGCAGCTTGCATTGCAGTATTAATCCAAGCACCTTTCTTTTAAATGCCCAGATATGGGACACAGCAGTATGCACCTCAGAATTAAACCGCTGAATGTTCTGAGGATCTGTCCCAACGTCAAAAGTATTCGCTTTGTTTTCTATGGCTTCAAATGTGGCATAAAATTGCTCTGCTTCCCTAATTAACTGAGTATCTTCACATCTGAAACCAAGTTTTAAAAACAACGAATGCTCCTTCATGATTCTGGACCAGAAACGTATTTCATCTAAAGAGCGGGCAACGAATGCATTCAAACCTATTCCCCCCTTTTATCAAACTCATGCTTTAGATATATGAAATCGTTCGGTCCCGTATAACAACTTTTTTCAATTTGTACACCTGATGATTTGACGTCCCCTAAGACCGGGGGAAGTACAAGGCAGGTACAGACGCGGGCTCTTATCCGAAGAATGCCGGCAAATACTCCTTATTCGCTTCCAGCATCTCATCCAGCATAGCGATAGCCACTTCGACAGAAGGGACAAGCGGATGATGCGCCAAGGCTTGAATAGCCAGGCTGCGGTCTCCGGTAACGGCGGCGTCGATGGCGAGCTGCTCGTAAGTCTTGACCGCATGGATCAGCCCTTTGGCCATCGGCGGAATCTTGGTCAGCGGCAGCGGCAACGGGCCGGTCTTGGTAACGACACAGTTGACCTCGATGCTGGCATCATCCGGCAGGAAGTCCAGGATGCCGCGGTTCGCAACATTCAGCGTCTGAATGTCATTGGTACCGTTATACAGCGAACGCATCAGGTTGACGGCAGCCTCTGAATAGAAAGCTCCGCCGCGCTGCTCCAGCTGCTTCGGCTTCTCGCTAAGCTCCAGATTACCGTAGATTTCAAACAGCTCTTCCTCCACACGCTTGACGACTTCTGCACGGTTCTCGCCTTTTTTAACCGAGGCCTGCTGCTCTTCAAGCATCGCATCCGTCATATAGAAATATTTCAAATAATAGGAAGGCAGGGCGTGCAGCGATTGCAGGAACTCCGGATTCCACTCGCGCGCCGGAACATTCTTCGCGCTGTAGCCGGCGGTATCGGCCAGCATGTCATCCAGCTTGTCTTCACCTTCGACATCAATGCGGGTGATCCAGTGCAGGTGGTTGAGGCCGACGAATTCGGCATAGATCCGGTCTGGGGCCGCATTATATTTGGCTGATACCTGCTTAATCAGACCAATCGGGGCATTGCAGAGGCCGATGCTCTTCACCTTCGAATACCTCAGTACCGCTTCGGTCACCATACCTGCCGGATTGGTGAAGTTGAGCAGCCAGGCGTCCGGAGCCAGCTCCTCGATATCACGGCAGATGCCGAGGATGACGGGGATCGTGCGCAGCGCTTTCAGCATTCCGCCGGGGCCGGTCGTTTCCTGGCCGATCACGCCGTATTTCAGCGGAATCGACTCGTCGCGGGCGCGGGCATCCAGCATCCCGACGCGGATCTGGGTGCTGACGAAGTCGGCACCTGCAATGGCCTCGCGGCGGTCGGTGGTGAGGTGAACCTCTATAGGGAGACCAGATTTCTCGACCATCCGCTTGGCCAGAGCGCCCACGATGTTCAGTTTATGCAGGCCGGCTTCAATATCCACAAGCCATAGCTCACGGACCGGAAGCTCCTTGTAATGCAGAATGAAGCCTTCTACGAGTTCCGGGGTATAGGAAGAACCCCCGCCGATAACGGCGATCTTAAGGCCTTGATTAGCTGCCAAGATGAATCACTCCTGTCTTGTTGTGATAGGGATATATTCAAACTCTTCAAAGGGACGCATTTTCTCATACATTTCATCGCTTATCGTGATGCCGTCACTCTCCAGCGCCGACCAGAGGGCGCCGACGACTGGCTCCGTAGACAAAGTAACTACAGCTGCGGCCGGTGCGGTTTCCCGCACAGCCTGTTCGATCGGGCCGCGGATCCAGCCGCGGTCGCCCCGGGTCAGCAGGCTTCCGGCCAGCACTACATCAAAATCATCATTCTCCATGCCTAATCTATGGATAACGGCTGCTGCGGCTTTGCCAAGCTCTACACCTTGGCGGTGCAGGATAGCCAGAGCTGCAGCATCGCCTTCGGCCGCCGCCGGGAAGAGCAAGCGGGCGGCATCCAGCGGTACCTGCTTGCCGTGATCCAGGAAATCATTGTACATGTCATCCACCTGTTCATAGCCGAGCAGCTTCAGTAGCGGCTCCGTGAGCAGGGTGGCAGACTCCCGGCCGTCCCAGGCGCGGATGACCGTGCGGAAGACCTCGATATTCAGCGCGCCTCCGCCGCCGAAATCGCCGTACATATAATCGAAGCCGCCGCACTGAAAGTGCTGGCCCTGCGGGTTGCGGCCGGCTGCGTTAGTGCCTGTGCCGCAGATCAGGGCTACCCCGTAGGGGCGGTCCGTACCGGCCCGCAGGCCGATCATCGGATCGCCGCTGATCGTGTATGCTGTAAATCCGATGCCGCGGATCATCGGATGAAGGATCTCATAATCGGTCTTGCGGTCGGCCCCGGCAAGGCCCAGGTACGTATGCCTGATATCCTCCAGCCGGAGTCCGGCTTCAGCCAGAGCGGCCAAGGCTGCTTCGCGGATACTTGCCGCGGCCTGCTGCGCTCCGGTCTGGTGATTACCGTTGCCGCTCCTGCCTTTGCCGAGGATATGGCCGTGTTCATCGCTTAGCAGGGCGTAGGTTTTGCTGCCTCCCCCATCGATCCCCAAATAGTAAGCCAATGGTCGTCACTCCTAAAGTTTTGATAGCCTAACCTTCTTCGATGTTCTCTTCGCAAAACTCGCTTCGGAAGCATATGCTTAGTTTTGATAGCCTAACCTTCTTTGATGTCCACTTTTGTCGATTTGCTTTCATTGCTCGGATTTAGATTTGTTCTGTAAGCTCTTTTAATCCTTACGGACCGTAGGGCCGTTATTTTTCTCATTGTAGTCTTTTTGCCAGGCTAACGGACCGTACAGCGCTTATTGCCTCTCCGGCAGCCCATATCGGAGTCAATGTCCACACTTAAAGGCCGTGGAGTCCGTTAGCTTACAAAACAATGAGCTTTGTTAGAAATAAGGGCCACCCAGTCCGTTAGTGACAAGCAGAATCTCTGTATAGAAGGATAATTCCGTGGGCTCTGCGCCTAAGTATGTTTGCAAAAGACTATTCACAATGTTATTCATTCTGCGGCTACTCCAATGCTACTCTAAATGCGTAGATTCCCGTATGATCAGTTCCGGGTCGATCCGGATGTTCGAGCCGCGCTTCATCTCGCCGCTCAGTCTGCGCAGCAGCATATCGGCTGCGGCTGCCGCCACTCCGATCTTGTCCGCCGGTTGGCGCAGGGTGGTCAGATGCGGGCGGAGCTGGGAAGCAATATAGTGGTCGTCATAGCCGACCACTGCAACTTCTCCGGGCACCCGCACCCCCGCTTCCATCAGGGCGTTGATGACGCCGAGAGCGATATTGTCATCTCCGGCGAATACAGCCGTGGGGAGTGTGCCTGCTTGCAGCCAGCGTCTCGCCGTGCTGTAACCCATCTCGATCTCGAATTCGCCGGAGACGATTTCGAACGGGGTAATCCCCCGGTCCTGCAGTGCCTGCTGGAAGCCGGAGCGCCGTTCCCGCGTGCTGCGGAACATTTCCTGCCCGCAGATATGGGCGATGGAGGTATGCCCCAGCTCCAGCAGGTGGCTGGCCGCGGCATATCCTCCCTTGAAGTTATCGATGGTAATCGAGTAGGTATCGTTCTCCGGCAGCTGATTGTCAATCAGCACATAAGGGATACCCCGCCGTTTCAGCTCCATGATATAATTGTCTTCTTTCATCGGCGAGAGCAGGATGAGCCCGTCTACGCGGTCTTCCTGAATCAGATAGTGGTTCTCGTCCGAGCCGATGCCCGTAGAGATGGAGATTGCCAGGAAATAACCATGCAGGGCCAGCGTCTCATTCAGCTCTTTGACCACCGCATCGAAGAAGGAATCCTGAAGTGTCGTTACAATCAGGCCGATGATGCCGGTCTTGCCGCTGGCCAGACTGCGTGCAGCTGCATTAGGGCGGTAATCCAGCTCTTTGATCGCATCGAGCACCTTCTGGCGGTTGTTCTCCCGCACAGACCCGGCACCATTTAATACCCGCGATACGGTGACCACGGACAGCCCTGATTTTTTGGCTACATCAAAAATACTTACTTTCATCTCAAACGCTCCTTGCGGCGGATTTTCCGGTGCTAGTAACTATCTTCAGTATACAGGGAGCGCCGGTGTTCCGCTAAACGTATAATTACCTATGCGGCTGCTGCCGCTTTATCTTTTGATAATCTCCGTTACTTTCTTCTGAATCACCGGCATCACCTCTTCCAGCGTCTTGTGTCCGGTCTCGACAGGCTGCAGCTCATTAATGAACATGTCATTGATCTGCGAGTAGTTGGTGATCAGATGGTTATAGGATTCATAGCCGTATTTGACCGCGCCCTCGTAGACCTTCTTCACATCCCCCGGATCAATTCCGTCAAAATGCTTGTAATAAACTTCAGCCGCTTCGGTGTTGACCGGCGGATTGCCGCCGCTGAGTTCAATGGACTTCTCCTGGACTTCGGTGGTCATCAGGTATTTGATCCATTCAAAAGCTTCCTTCGGATGCTTCGAATCCTTCAGAATCAGCAGCGGATCGACGAACAGTGTGCTGCGCACCTGCTCATTGCCGCCCCACGGCACTGCAGCTACGCCGATTTTGAACGGAAAATCGTTAGCCCCTGCGAGGTTCCAGGAACCGCCGATCGACATCCCGATCTTGCCTGCAACGAACGGATCGCCGTTCTGTCCGGCTACGCTTTTACTCCACTCGGAAGTGGGGGACACCTTATCCTTGAAGACAAGGTCGAACAGCTTCTGGTAAGCGGCAATGACCTCAGGGGAGTCGAAATGTGTCTCGGAAGGAACGCCGCCGTTGGTCCAGGTATCCGCGGAGTAAGGCTCTGCCCCGAAGTATAGCGGCCGCATATCCCGTTCCGCCCAGGTGAAGTCTACGCCGTATTGCGTTTTGGCGATATCGTCGGAGACGAGGGTCATCTTCTTGGCATCCTCAACCATCCGCTCAAAAGTCCAGCTCTTATCTTCATAGTCGCTTGGCGGATAGGAGACACCTGCCGCATCGAACATATCCTTGTTGTAGAGCATCAGGGTGACATACATATTGACCGGTATACCGTAGGTATGGCAGTTCACCGTGTAGATCTTCATCAGATTCTCGGGGATGTTATAGTCCTCGGCCTTGAAGCCGTCTTCCTTAATGAGGTCGGTCAGGTCGAGCAGCATGTCTTTGTTATAATACTCGGCGAAACCGCCGTATCCGTAGTGGCTCGTAACATCCGGGGAATTGCCGCCGGCAATCAGCGTCTGCAGCTTGCTGTCAAACTGCTCGTATGGTGCCTTCTCCACCTTAACCTTGATATTCGGATGCTCTTTCTCGAAGTCAGGAATCAGCTTCTCAATGAATGTGCGGTCCTCCGAGTCAATCGTATAGTGGGATATTGTCACCTGTTCACCGGACCCGCCGGAGTTCCCGGCTCCGCTGCCCCCTGCTGACACATTCCCTGCTGATTTGCCGCCGCCGCAGCCCGATACAGCTACCATTGCTGTCAGGGCTGTTGTAAGCAGGACGGCCGACCTCTTGCTCTTCATGATCTTGTACATTGTCCAATCCCTCCATGATTTCAAGTATTGTGGACCCGGATTACTTAATGCCTGTCAGCACAATGCCCTCCACAAACTGCTTCTGGGCGATAGCGAACAGAGTGACGATCGGAACCATAGCCAGGACAGAGGCGACCATCAGCAGATGCCACGGCGGAATGCGGAAACGTGATGAGGTGAGCGAGGCCATGCCGACCGGAAGCGTGAATTTGTCCGATGAGCTTAAATAGAGCACAGGAGTCAGCAGATCATTCCAGCTGTAGATAAAAGCAAAGATTGCAACGGTCGCCAGCGCCGGTGCAGACAGCGGAAGGGCGATGGTCCGCCACATCCGCAGCTCGCCGCAGCCGTCAATCCGTCCGGCGTCGAACAATTCTTCGGGCAGTGTAGAGAAGAACTGCCGCAGCAGGAAGATGTTATACGCCGAGCCGAAGAAGGCGGGGACGATCAGCGGCAGGAAGGTATCGATCCACTGCATTTTGGAGAACAGCACGAACTGCGGAATCATAATGGCCGGATAAGGCAGCATCATGGTGCTCAGCAGCAGGATGAACCAGAAGTTGTTGCCGCGTCCCCGGTATCTGGCGAACCCGTAAGCGACCAGCGCCGAAGAGAGCAGGGTGCCGAAGACGGAGAGGCCGGCGATAATCAGGCTGTTCTTGTACAGTGTGCCGAACTGTAGAGTCTCAAAAATATCTGTATAATTGCTCCAGGCCCAGCTCTCCGGCAGAAAGGTCGGCGGAAACTTCAGCATTTCCCGTTTCGATTTCAGCGAGGTGGAGACCATGAAGAACAGCGGCAGCAGCATGAGGAATGTGGTGATTATCAGTGTGATGAAGCTGGCGATTTTAACAGGATCAGCTCTCCGGCGCAGCCGGGAAGGCGGGCTAAGCGGGCGCGCGGCCTTAACGGTACTCATCGGCGGCTGCCTCCTTCATAGTGGACGTAACGGTTAGACAGCTTCATAATAACGGCCGTGAACAGCATGACGACAATTAGCAGGACCCAGGCGAGCGCGGAAGAGTAACCGGCCCGGTATTCCTTGAAGGCACTGGTATACAGATTGTAGACGTAGAACCAGGTGGAGTAGTTAGGCCCCCCTTGGGTCATGACGAAGGCTTGCGTGAACACCTGGAAGGAGTCGATCAGACCCATAATCAGCTGGAACAGCAGGACTGGTGAGATCATCGGCAGTGTAATATTCATGAAAATGCGGAAGCGTCCTGCCCCGTCCAGGTTAGCGGCTTCAATCAGGCTGGCCGGGACCCCCTGCAGACCTGCGAGGAAGAGGATCATGCCGGAGCCCGCTGTCCAGAAGGACATGATAATCAGGGCGTACAGCGCCGTATCGGGATTCATCAGCCAGGCCGGGCCGTGGATGCCGAACCAGGAGAGCATATAGTTGAAGAGGCCGATCTGCGGGTTGAAGATCCAGTACCAGAGGAGCGACATCGCAACGCCGGAGACCATGCTCGGGAAATACATCGCTGTCCGGAAGAAGCCGCGCCAGGGGATGGTCTGATGCAGCAGCAGGGCGAACCCGAGACCAAGCAGTAATTGCACCGGCACGCTGATGAAGGTATATCTTAGGGTGACTTTCACGGACCGCCAGAACAGCTCGTTATGGAACATCTCCGTGTAGTTGGCGAGACCGATGAACTTGGGCGGATGAATAATGTCATAATCGGTGAAGCTGTAGTACAGCGACGACAAGATAGGATAGAGGGCGAAGATAAGGAAGCCAACCAGCCATGGGGAAATGAACAGATACATGTAGAACGTCTGCCGCCGGCTCTCACTCTTAATCACGGACACACCAGCCTTTCTTTTCAAAAGTATAAGCGCTTTAACTTTGAGGATAAATAAAAGTTTAAAATTGCCTTTTTAATAGAAGTAAATATTAATAAGTTTAACCGCTTTAACTTTATGGCCGGCCTGTTGCACTAATCATAGTGGATGGAACGGAAATAATCAACAGTTATTTCGTTAATAAAGCGCTACCAGTCAATAAATATAACAAGTTAAAGGGATATGTTGCTGAAAATGCAGAAAATTTCATTGCGAGTACGAATATTGTGTGAGGTAATATAACATAAATAAAGGGTTTGAAGTTTGCATCTGAGCCTGTTAGCTCTATATTTAATAAATCTGCCGGAAGTGATGTTATGTATTCTTCGCAGGGGAGAATCGATGGTGATTCCGGGAAAGTAAGTGCGCCGGCCGCCCGGCTACAGCAAAAAGCCGCCCGGCATGGCCGGGCAGCTCTCATTCAACTAAGGTATGGGCAGGCGGCTGCTTTGCTTAAGTCCACTGATGATCGCCGGACAGATATTTCTCGGTCAATACGGACAGCAACTGAATCCCTACTTCATTCTGTCCGCCTTCCGGAATAATCAGGTCAGCATATTTCTTGGACGGCTCGATAAAAGCTTCATGCATCGGCTTAACTGTGGTCAGGTATTGCGTGTGGATCGAACGGATCGTCCGGCCGCGTTCCTCGATATCGCGCAGTACCCGGCGAAGGATACGCACATCGGGGTCGGTATCCACGAATACCTTAATGTTCAGCTGCTCGCGCAGCTTCTCGTCGGAGAGGACATGAAGCCCTTCAAGAATGACGATATTATTCGGTGCAAGCCGAACGGTCTTCTCGGTAGAGCGGGCATGAACGGTAAAATCATACACTGGGGCAAATGCGGCTTGTCCGGCTTTCAGACAATCTAAATGCTCTATCAGCAGTTCCGTATCAAAGGCCAGCGGGTGATCGTAATTAATCGCACCGCGTTCAGCCATGCTGAGGTAAGAATGGTCTTTATAGTAGTTATCCTGAGATATGAACGTCACTTTGTCAGATCCAAGACGGTCAATAACGGAGCGCGCTACCGTCGTTTTGCCGGAACCGGTCCCGCCGGCGATACCAATAATAAGCATGGTGTTTTTATAAACCTCCCTAAGCGATTGCCTTTGCAATTCCAATATTGTAGCACAGCGGTCAACTTATTTCACCTTGGATCAGGGGAATATCATGTGAACTTTCAAATAAATCGGGTATTTTAGCGGAAAATGATATAATTTCAAGTATTCGTACAGATCGAGCATATTTAAAGGGAGCGGATTAGCGGAATGAATGAGCAGAATGCTTTACTGGAAGCTTTTAACGGGACAGAAGTGCAGCTGGCAGGCCATGGCAAAAGAGGGGTATCCGTGCTGAAAGAAGCGCTGGCCGGAGTGGAGGATCATCTCGCTGCCGACTTGTATGGGTCAGGCGCAGTAATAGAGGATTTCCAGGCGGAGATGGCCGGGGTGCTCGGCAAGGAAAGCAGTGTATTCTTCCCCAGCGGCACGATGGCCCAGCAGATCGCCCTGCGGATCTGGAGTGACCGCAAGGGCAGCAGAAGAGTGGCCTATCACCCGCTCTGCCACCTGGAGATTCATGAGCAGGACGGGCTGAAGGAGCTGCATCATCTGGAGCCGCTGCTGCTGGCAGATAAAGACCGCCTGATCACACTGGACGATGTGAAGAATATGGGGCCGGGTATTGCCTGTCTGTTGCTTGAGCTCCCACAGCGGGAAATCGGCGGGCAGCTGCCGGAGTATGCCGAGCTGGAAGCTATTTCGGCCTATTGCCGGGAGAAGGGAATCATTCTTCATCTGGATGGGGCACGGCTGTTCGAAGTGCTGCCATACTACGGCAAGACAGCTGCCGAGGTCTGCGGGTTGTTCGACAGCGTATATATTTCCTTCTACAAAGGCATCGGCGGAATTGCCGGAGCGATCCTGGCTGGAAGCCGGGAATTCACGGAGGAGTCGAAGATCTGGAAACGGCGCCATGGCGGTGACCTGATCAGTCTCTATCCGTATATCCTGACGGCTAAGTATTATTACGGGCAGCGGATCGGCCGGATGGCCGGGTATTATGAGCAGGCCAAGGAGCTGGCTACCTTATTCAACAGCTGCCATAAGGTGTCTACGCTGCCGGAGGTGCCGGTCTCGAACATGTTCCATGTACATTTCGCGTTATCCAGGGAGCAGCTTGCTCCGGTATTGATTCAGGTGTACACAGAGACGGGAATCGGGCTGACACCGCGGCTGAAAGAAACAGGGGAAGCTTCATGCTCGTATGAGCTGAACATCGGGGATCTTTACAGCGGAGTTTCCAAGCCTGCGCTGGAGGAAGCCTTCCGGCTGCTGGATAAGCTGCTGCAGGAAGTCTAAGGCGGGCAAGAAGAAAAAGCAGCTTCCTTATAAAGGGAAGCTGCTTTTTGTGTGGAGAATTATACCTTCCATCTAGCCGGTCTGTCCCGTTAACGGTTCATCAGCGCCCGTACGAAGGAAACGCGGAGCAGCTGTTTTTTCATCAGCTTGGTGCGGAACTGGCGCTTCAATTGATTGTAGGCCTGAGGAGAGTGGTTGCTCGCCCAGCTGTACATGAACTTGAAGTCGCTGTGGCTTTTGGCGGAGTTCATCAGGTAGTAAGAGATCGTATCGTAGACGTTATGGTTGAACCACTCATTCATTTCCGCCTTGCTGTAGCCGAAGCGCTCGATGGCCATATTGCGGATGTTGCGCTTCTCCTCCAGATTCTCGATCAGGAACGACTGGCTGAGATTGAAGGTGATATTGTTGCCGTGAATCCGGTACACGCCCGCCAGCGTATCAATAAACCCGGCATCGCCGATCAGCAGCGCACGCAGGTATATGGAAGCATCGTTGACCATACTCATATTCAGAATATCCATGCTCATCAGTGCCTCGCGCTTGAATATGGCGGTTAAAGTTGATGCCGGCTTGGGATAGTTCTTCCGCTCGAAGTTCATGAAATAGTCGTGTTTGTCCGTGACGGGACTCAGCCCCAGACTGGAGATGGTGAGCTTCTGCGACTGGGAATACTCCAGGAATACGTTTGCGGCGACAAAAGACAGCTCCGGATGCAGCCGGTGTACCTTCACGGCTTTGGTGAAATAGCTGCGGTCAATGAGATAGTCATCATCGTCCAGGAACAGGATGAATTCCCCGTCGCCATGTGCGGCCAGCGCTCTGCGGCGGTTGTTGCCGGGTCCGCTGTTGGTCTCATTCTGCATGAAGATGACACGCGGTTCTGCTCCGAAGGTGGCGTTCATCATCTCCTGCGTACCGTCGCTGGAGCAATCGTCAATGACGATGATTTCAGTATGCGGATAATCCTGCCGCAGAATGCTGTTCACTGCCTGCTGCAGGAAATCTTTTCTATTATAAGTAGTAATAATTACACTGACCTTCGGATGGCTTGCGGAACCGGCGTCCAGGTTGAGTGTAGACTCCTGCGTATCAGGCCCGCTGCTGCTGAGGGCGGCAAGCCCCTGCATGAACCCGATTATCTCATCGATATGAATATTGAATTGAGTGCTGACATAATACTGGAGCGCGTCATCCGAAGCCCGGCCTGCCAGAAAGGCATCAAGGACACTGATGAGCGTCTCCAGATGTTCTTTGATTCCGGCATCACTCTCGCTGCTGCTGATATTCCTGCCCTGGCGGATAAGCTCCTCACGGGTCAGACCCCCGGCCGGCGGATGATGAATATCGTCACTCAGCTGATGCAGCAGATGCAGTCCTGCTTCATGTAAGTCCCCGCGGTGATCCATAATCAGTCCTCCTAAAAGTTTTATGGAGCAATACTTCCAGGCTCACTTCGCAATAAAACTCGCTTCGGAAGCATGGGCTAAGTTTTGTGAGCGTTGCTTCAATGAATATCCTACGAACAAAACAACATCGGAAGCATCAGCTTAGTTTTATGGCATTACAACGTCTGCCCAGCTGCAACCTTCCGCTTAAGCTTGAGCTTCGTTCTGAATTTCTTGGCGTAGCTCCAGGTATAGAGGAAGACCTCGCGTTCCATCAGAGAGCCCACCAGGAAATAGATCGGCAGAATAATCACACCCAGCAGCGCGCCCCAGAGGATTACGCCGGTGTAGGAGGTGATGCTCAGATCCAGCTTAGTCGTAATGAACACGATTGCTGCGAAGACGGCGACGTTCGTAAGCCATCTGCGGAAGGTGATCCACGGGCTGCGCTCCAGCAGCACCCGGCTGGCGTAGACCACAATATCGATCGAACGGTAGAGCAGAGCAACAATAGTCCCCATTAGCACACCGTAGATTCCGAAGAAGATTACGAACACAATCGAAGCTCCGAGGTTGATCGCCGACTCCAGAATCGAACGGAATTGTGTGTTGCGGAAATGTCCGGCAATGGTAATCAGGTTGTTCGACGACGTGCGGGCATTGGTCAGCAGCTTGATCACCACGAACAGAATCGGCAGCCAGAAGTTAATATAATTCACATCGTTGACCCCGGCGGTGTACAGCCGCATGAACGGCAGAATCAGAATGTAGACCACGGTCAGGATGGAGAAGATCAGGCCCATGAAATAGACCTCATACGCATCATAGAATTTGACAAAAGCCTCTTTGCCCTCATGATAGCTCTGCCCCAGCGCTGATTTGACACTGCCGTTGACGGTCTGGACGATATTGTCGACGATGGTGAAGATCATGTTGTACATCACGTAGATACTGACAATCTTCAGGTTGGTGAAGATCGTCAGGATCAGCACGTCCGTGTTACGGAAGACGAGATAGGAGATCTCATGCACCATGACGGAATTCTTTTGTCCAATTGCGGCAAAATCCGGTGTCATACTGAGATCCATCCATTTGTAATGCCGCTTCGCATAAATATAGAACGCGACAATCTGCAGCAGGGTCAGCACGAAGAACGAGGCCTGGACGGCGATGATGTTCACACCCTGCAGCAGCAGGATGATCCGCACCACGTTGTTCAGAATGTTCGCTACCGTAACGATAGAGGTCTCAATATAGCTTTTACCCTCGGCAATCAGGAGGACCCTGAATTTGCCCTGGAAATAATAATTAATCGCTCCGCCGAGACCGGAGAACAGGATAATGGCTACGATGCTGATACTGCTGATCTCCGAATGGATAACCAGCGGATAGATGACCGCCAGCAGCACGACCGAGATGAAATAGTAGATCCCGGTTTTTTTGTAGTAGCTGGAGGTAGCGGCCAGAATGGAGTTGATGTGACCCCTGTCGTTGCCGGCCACCGGTTTATAGAGTGCCTGCAGCGATGCCGCGCCAACTCCTGCCTCAAGCAGCGCGAAATAACTGATAATCTGCACAATCGAGGCAATCAGCCCGTTCGCTTCCGAGCCGTAGTTAACCATGATCAGGCGGGGGATGAAGAAACCGAGGATAATGGTAATCACCTGGCTAGTAAGCCCGAAGCCCAGGTTCAGCATGCTCCGTTTAGCTTTCATAGCTTCTTCTCCCTTCCAGCAGCGGTTCGGGTGTCAGATAAGCATCCAATTGCTCGAAATGCTTCTCCGCCTGGTTCGCCTGCAGCGTTACATCGAGCGTACCCGCAGCCATGCTCTCATAGACCTGCTCAGGTGTCAGCTCAGCCAAATGGGCGAAGTCCGTATACGCTCCCCCGAAATAAGCATCCTGCATGACGTTTATCATTTTGTTACTGTAAGCCACGGGAAACACCGGTTTGCCGAACACCCAGCCGAGGATCATCGCATGGAATCTGGAGGCGACAATGTAGCTTGCACCGGACAGCACGGCGAGAATCTCATCCATATCTGTTTTGTAGAGATGGGCGTGGGTGTGGGCCTGAAGCTCCGCAGGAATCAGATTCAGGATCAGACTAATCGCTTCCTGGTCCCCTTCATGCTGGCAGAAGGACATGAAATGCACATCATACCCCTGCTGAATGAAATAGATTGCAACATCTTTCATTTTTTCATAATAGAGGTTGTCAAAACCGTCTAAAGCTTTGGACGAGGGCTTGATCACGGAAATGGCAAGGGTCTTACCCGCCACAGCCGGAGCTTTTCCGCCACTGTATTTCAGCTGAAAAATAATATCCGGCGCAAGCCGCACATTGTCCAGATCTTTAAACAGGTCATAGGAATATTGCTCCCGGAAGGAGACATCGGCATAATTCTGGAAGATTTCCCTATATTGCTGGTAATAGGCCTCATCCTTATACGGACCGAAGTTCGCGCCCATCAGGTAGTAAGGTTTGCTTTTATTGCGCAGGGCTTCAGCACCAGCCACATATTCTTCCCACTGTTCACCTTGCATAAAAATAGACCCGCCGATATGCACGGTTCCGTCGCCCTGATCCGTCAGCAGCTTCTGCACGAAGTTCGGATGAAGCTTTAGTTTGCGGAAAATATAGTTGATCCCCCGCAGCAGCACGGAGTCCGAGGCATACACCTTGAGGTTGTGGAGATCTTTGAAGACGAGCTTATATTGCTGCGGGGCAATCAGCATAAACCGGGTACCGGGGTATCGCTCACATAACACTTTTATGAACAAATCATCGCCCAAATTGAACTCTGTATATGCATTGATCATCATCGTCTTCTTCATATCTTGATTTCCTTTCTGCCCATCACGGTCTTGAGCTTCTGTTTGAATTGGACCCAGTTTCTATCGATAACAATCAGCGCTCCGTACAAGGACGGGGAGATTAAGAAGGCTCTGATCTGCAGCGCGAGCTGGCGGTCGTCCCCCTGGTATTGACGTATGATCGGCCGCATCTCCTGGGGAAGTCCGGGATAACGGGCATCCATATCCTGAAGCAGGCGCCTGACATCCATTCCCGCAGTGCCGTTCAGACAGGTCTTCAGATTGTAAAAGTAGTTCTCGGTCAGCTCCCGGTTCAGCAGCAATTCGGATATCTCAGGTGTCCCGTCAAAGGGATGGGCTCTGAAATAATCAGCTACCCGCTTGAATGCGTCGACCATGTCGAATTTGTTCACGTTATACGTATTGGAGATGGAGGATGTTCTTTGCAGATAGAAGGACAGCACATCCGGAATGGATATGGCCCGCGAGGCCCGCGACAGGGCTTTGTAGATGAATTCCTGATCTTCCCCGTTCACGCAGCGCTCGGTGTAGCGGATGCCGTTCTCCAGCAGAAAGGTCCGTTTGTAGGCGATGCTGCCGGTCCAGATTCTGAGGCTTTTATGCACAAAAATATTCTTCAGCGCTTCGCTCCCCGTAGTGTCGCTTGCCGCTGAAGTGAAGTTTACAATGGTGGACTTGTCTTCGCGGACCAGACTGTAACCCCAGCAGAGAATATCTGGAGCAGCGCTCCAGGTATGGGCTTCAATGCTCTGCACCAGTCCGCTGGCGATATAATCATCCCCGTCCAGGAACAGCACATAGTCGCCGCTGGCCGCTGCAAGCCCGGTGTTTCTGGCGGCGCTCACTCCGGCATTGGCCGTGCGGATCAGCTTGGCTCTCAGGATGGGGTGCCGCGCCAGAATCGCTTCGGCCACTTCGTACGTACGGTCCGTAGAACCGTCATCGACCATAATCACTTCGAACCGCTTCTCGCTCTGGTCCAGGAGTGAATCCAGCAATGGAGCCACATAACGCTCTAAATTGTACATGGGAACTACAATGCTTACACTCATAACTCCACTCCCTTCCTGAGTTTTGACGGATTACCCGGCGGTCTGGCTGTTAAAGATCTCCTTTAGCCCCTTCTTATAGCCTTTGATAGCGGCGACATTCTTCTTGGGCTGCTCGCGGAGAATGAGGTAGAGCGTGGTCCACATCAGGGCGAGATAGCCGATGGGGCCCGACCGTTTATCCTTGAGCAGATGCACATGATTCAGCACCCGGGTATAAGCGACATCTTCGAGATTGTCCCGGGAGGCCGGAGATTCATGATGCAGCAGCTTGAGCTCAGGATTGATATACAGAGGGCCGGAGCTCCGGGCGATGCGGGACATGAGAATATCTTCGCCGACGCTGTAGCTGGTAAGCCAGGGAACGGGCTTCAGGTCCTGGATTGCCGCTTTTTTGAAGGACATATTGCAGCCATGCTGGAATTCAGTCTTGAAAATCTTCCGGGCTTTATGCCAGTTGTACATGGACCCGGCTTGACCGCTTAAGGAGAGCTTGCCGCTCGACAGGGATTGCTGGAAGGACAGCAGGCAGCGGATGGTTCCGAGGAAGCTGTTTCTCATCCCGATGGCGATACCGCCGACTCCTGCGCAGTTAGGATAATCATCGTAGGTTTGAATCAAGGTAGACAGGTAGTGAGCGGGGATTTCGACGTCATCATCCAGGAAGAGGATTTTGTCCATGGTGGACAGTTCCACTGCCTTGATCCGGGACAGCCATAATCCCCGGTCCGTCTTGCTGAAATAAGTCAAAGGATAACCGCATCCGGTAAGTAAAGCTTCAAATTCAGTAAGTACACGGGCTGGTATTTCGCCGTCATCTATAAGTATGACCTCAATGGGGTAAGTCCTGCCTATGTCTTGTTTAGTTATAGAATGAATGCACCGTGTCAGGTCCTGTACCCGATTCCTCGTGCAGATAGCCACTGACAATCCTTGCATATACTCCACTCCCTTATCCATTTCTCCCATTCTATGTGTAGTGAATTAACTACCTTAAGCTTACTATTGGCAGTAAAAGGTTGTATATACTACTTTAGTTTACTTATTGGACGGCCTGCCGCCGTAAGCGTAGGATATGGATTATAATTTGACACAAAAAGCCGGCCTTCTTGTTCTTCAGGAAACGGTGGAGCAACAACCAATTAGTTGAACGTAATCGTAAGCGAGCTTGTAGACTGGCCGCCCGGCGGCAGGGAGATGACTCCCGATTTGTCCCGGATTTCTCCGGTGAAGCCTTCACTGTCTGCCACGCCGTGCCAGGGCTCAATGCACAGGAACGGTGCGTTCTTCGGCTGCCAGATCCCGAGATCGGGGAAGTTGTGGTATGCTACGCTTACGCTTTTGGCAGAAAGCTTGCTCTTCAGCGCTACAGACTGCGAGCTTACATTCTTGAAGACGAGTGCGTCATGCTCAAACATCTCATGGTTTAGCGGCAGAATGTTCGCTTCCTGCAGGAGCGGATCGGTCTGGCCGTTAATCAACTGGCCAGTGGAATTCAGGAACAGGCGGTCTAACGTTTCCTTTTGCTCAAATTCAAGATAATAATCCGCGAAACTGCCCTCTCCGTCAATCGGGCAATTGAACGCAGGGTGGGTGCCGAGCTGGAAGAAGATTTCCTGTTCATCTGTATTTTCCACACGGTAGCTGATCTCAAGGGTGCTTCCGCTCAGGATATAGGTAAGGAACAGGTTGAATTTGTACGGGTAGACCGCCAACGTGCTCTCACTATGCGAGAGAAGGAAGACTGCCTGGGTATCGCTTGCCTCCTGCAGCGTGAATTCACTGCGTCTGGCGAAGCCGTGATTGGAAATTTTGTACGCCTGCCCGTCCGCTTTGATCTCGCCTTGGGTGGCTGCGCCGATAATAGGGAATAGCACCGGTGAACGGCCTGTCCAATAGGCGGCATCCCCGCTCCACATATATTCGGTCTCCGTATCCGTTCTTCTGAAGCTGATCAGCTCGGCTCCGAGTGAACTGATCACAGCTTCGGCTGTGCCGCTGCGCAAAAGGGTATTCATATGCTTAGCTCCTCTCAAATTATGCTTCCTACCAGCTCATATTCTATCAGACTTCCCCAATCGCGTTATAACATAACGTGAACAAATCCAAAAAAAATTATTACAGTCTGTAAAATGAAAATAATACGGAATGGTATAACATATATAGAAAGCAATAATTCTATATAAAACGAACTAAACTTGCGAATGGGTGAGAGTGACGGAGGGCTACCGCAGTCGCGAACAACACCCAAATCGGGGACTTCAAGTTCGTTTCATATAAATGAGCGTTTGAAACGGAGGAATAGGGCCATGCAGCTGCAGCAGATATTCGTGAACGGTGAGAGATTGAAGAATACGATCGAGTCATTCGCCGATTTCGGGCGGACGGACAATAACGGGGTCACCCGGTTATCGCTGTCGGAGCAGGATGTGCAGGTGCGCGGCTATTTCACTTCCTGTGCAGAAGAGCTGGGAATGGCCGTGAAGGTCGATGATATGGGGAATATATATGCCACGCTTGCGGGAAGCGAAGAAGGTCCGCCTATAGTGATCGGATCGCATCTGGATACCGTCAAGAAAGGCGGCAGATTCGATGGGGTGCTCGGGGTAATCGCCGGTCTGGAAGTGGTAAGAACCTTGGTCGACCACGGCATTAAGCCTCGCTTGCCAATAACAGTGATGAATTTCACCAACGAGGAAGGTGCCCGCTTCGAGCCGTCGATGATGGCTTCAGGTGTTTTGGCGGGCAAGTTCGACAAGGCAGAAATGCTGAAGAAGAAGGACCCGGAGGGTACGACCTTCGGTGAAGCGCTGCAGGCCAGCGGCTATGCGGGCGATGCGGAGAACAGGATCAAGGAAGCAACGGCTTATCTGGAGCTGCATATCGAGCAGGGTCCTGTGCTGGAGAGAGAGAATCTCAAGATCGGCCTGGTTGACTGTGTTGTTGGAATGGCCTGTTATGAAATTGAAGTGACAGGCGAATCGGACCACGCCGGTACTACGCCGATGGATATGCGGAGGGATGCGCTTTTTGCCGCTACAGATATTATTACGGAGCTGCGGCGGAAGCTGGCTGTACTGGACTCCGAGCTGGTCTATACAATGGGAAGAATGAACGTGCTGCCTAATATTCATACCGTTATTCCGAACAAGGTGATCTTCACCGTGGAAGCCCGACATAAGGATATGGATATTGTCCGTGAAGTAGAGGCGATTATTAACGGTCTGCCTGAGGAACTGCTGGAGTGCAGTGTGTCGAAGACGAAGCTGTGGGGACGCGATACCGTATGGTTCGATCCGGAGGTCTGTGCCCTGGTTGAGCAAGCGGCGCAGAAGCTGGGCTACAGCAGCAAGAAGATGGCCAGCGGAGCGGGGCATGATGCCCAGTTCGTGGCCGGATTCCTGCCGTCGGCGATGATTTTTGTACCCAGTGTGAAAGGGAAAAGCCACTGCGAGGAAGAGCTCACTTCTTATGATGAGTGCGAGATGGGCGTGAATGTGGTGCTGGAAACGGTGCTGGCGGTGTTGGCTGGCTCCTGATATAGGCCCGGCAATGCATGGATATGGATATGATATAGATATGGATATGGATATGGATATAGATATGGTATAGATATAAACATAAACATAAACATAAACATAAACATAAACATAAACATAAACATGGAGATCAAAGACACCTAGACGGTGTCTTTTTTCTTTTTTTTTTGGAATTTATGATATTCGTCCTTTGTGGATAATATGTGCATAAATCTGTGGATAAGTTTCTTGGGAACTTGGAATTTGTAGCAAAATTGTCTGAAGGACGAATTTTATTGTCTCAGAAGCCCCGCTGAAACCCTCTGATCCCGCCGAAAAGGGATGGTACGTGGACGAGCCGAATGGATGCGAAAAATCGAGTACAATGTGCCAACGATAGGTAGGCGAGCCAAATGTATGCGAAAAATCGAGTACAATGTGCCAACGATAGGGTAGGCGAGCCAAATCTATGCGAAAAACCGAGTACAATGTGCCAACGATAGGTTAGAGGGAGCGAATGTATGCGAAAAACCGAATACAATGTGCCAATGGTAGGCTAGAGGGAGCGAATGTATACGAAAAACCGAGTATAACGTGCCAACGATAGGCTAGAGGGAGCGAATGTATGCGAAAAACCGAGTATAATGTGCCAACGAGAGGGTAAACGAGCCCAGCGTATGCGAAAAACCGAGTACAATGTGCCAATGATAGGCTAGACGAGCCCAATGTATGCGAAAAACCGAGTACAGTGTGCCGACGATAGGCTAGAGGGAACGAATGTATGCGAAAAACCGAAGGGATAAAACCCCTGTGATTCCGCCGGATGCCAGCGAAAGGAGAAACGAGGAGTAGTAGTCTGCATGGAGCAAGGCGAGTTCGCTTTAAAAGTAACATAAGCTCCAAAGCTCCAGCTTGATTCGCCCGTTACATAGACTGAACTTAACAATCTAACGCGGGCATTCCGGGGTATTGGTATGAGCGGTCCTGACAAATCCCAGCTATGTGGGATGGCGGTTTCGGGGTACAGCCCTGATAATGAACCATATTGATTATCAGGGATGACCGGCCGGTTCCGGTCATAGAGCCGATTACCACACCGGAGGGATGTAATGAAAGACAGCATAAGCAGTACAGGCAGCACAGGCAGTCCCTGGGAGCAGGCGGACGCAGATCAATACGTTCAGAATATAAGCCGCAAAATCCCCGGCTATCAGCTGCAGTATGATCTGATGGATACGCTGATAACAGCTTTGCTTAATAAGCGGGAGAATCCCGAGCTGCTGATCGTTGGAGCTGGCGGCGGGCAGGAAATTCTGAGTTTGGGCCGGAAGCATCCTGATTGGATCTTCAGCGGGCTGGATACTTCGCAGGGAATGCTCCTGGCCGCTGAACAGCGGCTTGGCGCAGCGGGCTTGATGGACAGAGTGCGACTGCATCATACGGAGATAAGTTCCTGGAATTGTAGCAGACAGTACGATGCTGCGACCTGCATGCTGGTGCTGCATTTTGTGAAAGGGTTTGAGAACAAGCTGGCGCTGCTCCGTTCCATTGCCGGGCGGCTTAAGCCGGGAGCGCCGCTGTGTCTTTCCGCAATCAACGGAGAGCCGGCTTCCCCCGCATGGCGGATTCAGATGGCCGGCTGGAGGCTGCATATGCTGGGCAACGGCATTGAACCGGATCAGTGGCAGACCTTCGAGCAATCGTTCGGCGTCACCTCGCACCCGCTTCCGGCCGAAGAGATAGAACGGCTGCTGGAGGAAGCCGGGTTCACGGGAGTATCACGGTTCTTCGGCTCCTATCTGATTGACGGCTGGGTGGCCGTGAAGGCCCCGGACAGTCCGTGACCTGAACAACACTTCCGGAAACCCGTTACCCGCCCTAACTCCCCGCATACTGCAGCTTATCCGGATTGCGGACAATATATAAATTCCGGATCAGATTGTCCCGGATATGCAGAAGGCCTATCGTATGAACACCTTCGTCCGAGCGGAGGATCAGGCCGGGCTGTCCGTTAATCCGGCCGGTTTCAATTGCCACCTCACCGTTAATTGTAGCTGCCCCGCGGAAAGGCCCCAGCAGGAAGCGGGCTACAAGCTCGCGGGTGACTACCGGTTCGGCAGCAGCGCGTACTTTGCCTCCGCCGTCGGAGATCAGCTCGGCTGCCGGATCAAGCATCGTCAGAATCTGGTTCATGTTGCCCTGCTTCAGGGCGGCCAGGAACCCGTGCACCCATTCCTCTGTAGCCGCCTCCGGCTGGACAGGCTCCCCGGGGACGAGGCCCATCTTGGCACTGGCCCGGCTGAAGAGCTTACGGCAGTTCGGTTCACTTTTGTCGACCAGTCCGGCAATCTCCTGATATTCAAAGCCCAGCGCCTCACGCAGCACAAACACGGCCCGTTCCGCAGGGGTCAGCCGCTCCAGCAGGACAAGCATGGCATAGGATAAGAGATCATCCTGAACTACGGAGTCCATGGAATCCCCGTCTGTACCGGCAAGAGGCTCGGGCAGCCATTCGCCGAAATATTCCTCCCGCTGTCTGCGCGCAGATTTGTGCAGATCCCGGCAGCGGTTCGTGACCATTTTACACAGATAGGCTTTCGGTTCGGCCAGCCGCTCCGGCGGCACATCATAAACCTTCAGGAATACGTCCTGAACCGCATCCTCGGCATCGGCGGCTGATCCGGTTAACTGGTAGGCAAGTTTAAACAATAGGTTCTTATACTGGGCATACAGCTCCTGCATAACGCCACTTCCAATCCTTATATATAGTCAATCTAACTCCGCTATAATGTAGACAAAATAAAGAGGAGATGTGTGACAGGAGAGAGCGGGGATGCGTGAAGGTGCCTATTATTCATGGCAGGTACGTTCGAAAACTGGACCGGATAAAAAATCTGCTGCTGCATTGTCACAGAACGAATAGCTGTCTCGTTATATGTCCGAAGGGCGGAACAAGGCCGGAAAACGCCAGGCGAAAGACAATGTCTGTACCGGACCTTAATTACAACCAGCCCAATAGGAGGAGTATAGTTATGGCACAACGTGTGAATTATATGCAGCAGTCCCCGGAGCTTTTCAAGAAATTTCTCGATTTCAGCATGGCCTTGAAGAACAGCTCTATTGAGGAGAAAATTGAAGATCTGGTGTCCATCCGGGCTTCACAGATGAACGGCTGCGGCTTCTGCCTGGACATGCATGTGAAGCAGGCCAAGATTAACGGCGAGAGTGAACTGCGTCTCTATCACATCTCTATCTGGCGGGAATCAACACTGTTCTCTCCGCGTGAACGGGCTGCACTTGCCTGGACGGAGGTACTGACCAAGCTGCCGGAGCACGGCGTGCCTGATGAGCTGTATGACCGTGTCCGTGGACAGCTGTCTGAGCAGGAAATCTCCGATCTGTCCTTCTCGGTTATGGCGATTAACGCCTGGAATCGGGTGAACGTGGGCTTCACAACCGTGCCGGGTTCATCTGATGCTGCCTATGGCCTGACCAAAGCAGGGTTGTCGTAACTGAAGAACAACTTAAAAAGGAGCTATGCCACCGTACGATCTGTGGCATAGCTCCTTTACTTATAGGCGGGGTCAGCCCTTGACCGCTGAGCTGGCTACACCTTCAATAATGTATTTCTGGCCGAGCAGGAAGACGAGGATCATGGGAATGATTCCGGCTGTTGCAGCGGCCATCATGCCGTTGTAGTCGACATTGTTCTCCAGGATGAAATTCTGCAGCCCGAGCGGAACGGTGAACAGATCATGGTCAATCAGGAAGACGAGTGCATTCTCATAATCATTCCAGTGCCAGGAGAAGTCGATGATGGCCAGGGTGGCCAGCGACGGCTTAGCCATCGGCAGGATAATGCGCGAGAAGATACGGAAATGCCCTGCGCCGTCGATGAAGGCGGCCTCCGAAATTTCATGAGGCACGGAGAGGAAGAACTGCCGCATCATGAACACGCCGAAGATGGTGAACATTCCCGGCAGGATCAGCGCCCAATGGGTGTTGTAGATGCCGGCCCAGTCGAACATGATGAATTTGGGCACGAACAGCACCTGCGGGGGAACCATCATCATGGACAGATAAACCATAAACATGGTGTTCCGCCCTTTGAACTCAATTCTGGCAAACCCATAGGCAGCTAAGGCGGACAAGGAAACGGCACCTATAGTGCTCAGAATAGCCACCTTAAGGGAATTCAGATAGTAAGGCACGAAGCTGCCCTGACCGGTCCAGACCTTAACATGATGGTTCCAGTTGAAATGGCTGGGAATCCACTGGACCGGATATTGAAAGACCTCGGCAGGTGTCTTGAATGAAGTGCTGATCATCCAGATGAAGGGTACAATCATGACGATGCTGAAGAACAGCATGATGAGTGTGGCAATGCTTTTGGTAACTACGGCTTTATTCATGTTCTCAGCTCCTTAGTAGTGAACCCAGCGTTTCTGGCCCAGCCATTGAATCACGGTGAAAATCAGAATGATCAGGAACAGGGCCCAGGAGACCGCTGAAGCATAGCCCATTTCGTAATAGCGGAAGGCATTCTGATAGATGAACAAAGATAATACGGTGGTGCTGTTCCCCGGTCCGCCCTGCGTGATCGCCTGAATGATCCCGAACTGCTTAATGGACATAATCAGTCCGGTAATCAGCAGCAGGAAGGTGGTCGGACTAACCAGCGGCCACAGGATACTGCGGACTGTCTGCCAGGTGCGGGCGCCGTCGATTTTGGCGGCTTCCAGCAGCTCGCCGGACACTTCCTGCAGGGCGGCCAGATAGATAATCATGTTATAGCCAAGCATGAACCAGATCCAGATGATGTCGATCGCATACATGGACGTCTCCATCGTGGACAGCCAGCCGGGCGGATTCGCGATGCCGACCGAGCGGAGAATACCGTTAATCGGCCCGTTGTTCGGATGAAACAGCAGCATCCAGACAAAGGCTACAGCGACGCCGCTTGTAATATAAGGCATGAAGTACAGGGCGCGGAGCAGCTTCTTCAAATACACGGATCGGTTCAATACAACGGCAACGATGAACGCGAGGCCGATGGATACCGGGACGGAGACCAGGAACAGCAGTGTGTTCTTAATGGCGATATAGAATACCTCATCCCCCAGCATCCGCTGAATGTTGGCCAGCCCGATGAATTTGGTATGGGGACTCATAAACTTATAGTCTGTAAACATGAGATAGAAAGAATAGACGGCAGGTATGATGAAAAATAAAATCACGCCAATCATATTTGGCCCGATAAACAGATAGCCCAGGTACTGCTGCCGCTTCATCCAGGATGCCTTCACATAGCCCCACTCCTTTAGGTCTTTTGATTACTTTGATCACACTACAAGCATAACAAGCGGCCTAAAAGGGGTTAAGGAACAAAACCAACGACTTCATGGCACAGAAATATACATTTGCTGAGCGGCGGCGGGCGGTGCTATCTTAGTTTTGTTCTATTCCTGTCCACAGCAAACAGCGGCATTCCCGGAAGGAAGGCCGCTGTATAGGAGAGCTAAGCATTTATGAAGCCAAGCTATATGCTTACGGATTCTGTATTGTGCCGCTGAGTATGCCGGTACTGGCTTGGCGTCTGTGAAGTGAGGCGTTTGAAAATTTTGATGAAATAGTTATCGTTGACGAAGCCGACCCGGTTGCCAATCTCGTATACCGGCAGATCGGAGTGGATCAGTAGCTGGATGGCCTGGTCCACCCTTATCTGATGCAGATAATGGATCAGGGTCTGGCCGGTTTTCTTTTTGAACAGGGTGCTGACATAATTCTCGGCCATCATGACATACTGGGACATCGACTTGACGGTAATATCCTCATCATAATGGGCGTGCAGATACTGGAGGATCTTCTGAATCTCGGGATGGTTGGTGATCTCCTCATGAGGCAGCGGCGGCGGGGGAACAGCAGAATCGGGCGGGCCCGCACTTACCTTGCGGTTCTCCTGGCTCTTCACCAGTTCATTATTGATCTTGCGCAGTGTGTCGCGCAGTGAATTCACACTCATGGACAGCTTCAGGATATAATTGGAGGCCCCGTATTCCATCGCCTGACGTACATTTTCGAAATCGCTCATGCAGGTAAGCATGACGAAGCGGGAATCGTAGCCTTCTTCACGGGTTCTGCGCAGCAGCTCAACACCATCCATCTCCGGCATGACAATATCCGAAATCACCAGATCGGGAGCATCCTGCCGGATCATCTCCAGCGCTTCTGCACCATTGCCCGCTTCTCCGCTGACGGTGAACCCAAGCTCTTCCCAGGCAATGATCTCACGGACGCTTTCCCGTACAAAAACCTCATCCTCTACCAGCAGAACTTTCCACATGTGTGATTCCCTCCCGTATAAATGCGCTTAAGCCGGATGTCCGTTGCCGTAAGGTGCAGACAATAGAAGCGGTATAGTGAAGCGGACAGTGACGCCTTCCCCGGTGGAGAGGATCTCCAGCGTCCCTTCTTCCCTGAACAGCAGCCGCAGGCGCTCCTGAATATTGCTCAGCCCGATACCCGGACGCTTGCGCGGAATCTTGTTCACACCTGCCTGCTCCATGCCTACGCCGTTGTCCCTGATCTCTACACACAGCCGGTTCTCTTCGCGGTGCACGATCAGCTCAATCAGGCCGTTGCCGGGCAGTCTGCTGATCCCGTGAATAATGGCGTTCTCGACCAGCGGCTGGAGGCTGAGCTTGGGAACCAGCGCATATAGAACATTCTCGTCGTAGCGGCAGGTTAATTCGAATTTGTGGGCGTAGCGGACCTGCTGGATATGGACATAGGCCTCTACAAGCTCTATCTCATCCTTCAGGTGGATCAGGTCCTTATCGGTATTCAGACTGGCCTCCAGCAGCTTGCCTAGCGACAGGGTCATATTCGTAATATCCTCATTATGCTCACGGATGGCGATCCATTTAATCGTATTCAGCGTATTCAGCAGGAAATGGGGATTCGTCTGGGCCAGCAGCATCTGGAAATGGACAGCCTCTTTCTGGCGCTCCTCGGCCTTCAGCTTCTGGATCAGCAGGTGAGTATCGTCAAGCATGGTATTGAAGGTCCGGGTCAGATCCAGGATCTCCCCGCTGAATTTATGCTCCGGCAGGCGGATCTTGAGGCTCTTCTGCACGGCCGCCTTCATCTTGTTCTGCAAATGGGACAACGGACGTGTGATGGTCGTGGCTATCACGAAGGTCATCATCAGGAAGATGCTCGTCAGGACAAAGAACGTAATAAAGTACTGCTGCTTCAGCCCTTCGATCTCCACGAACAGCACAGACAGCGGAATCCGGTTGACGATATACCAGTCCAGCGATTCGACATAAATATAATTTATCAGCGAATTCGAGGCCTTGTCGATAAAATACTGCTGTCCGGGCTGCCCGGCGAATCCTGCCTTCACCTCCTCCGATAATTGACTGCCGGGAACGGACTGGGAGATATCCTCCCCGGAGCGGGTAATCAGGAAATACTGCTGCTCCAGATCCGACTGCTTATGAATGGAGCGCAGCCAGTACGTATAATCGATGCTGATCCGGGCCATCCCGTAAGGCTTGTTCCGGGCATCCTCCAGATAAGCGTACAAGGATAGAAGATAGGCACTGGTGGAGACATCGCGCAGCACGTAGTTGGTGTCATTGGGCACCCAGTGATAAGAGCTGGTATTCATCTGGCCCCGGTCGAACCCGGGATTGGCCTTTAAATCCGAGTAGATCAGCGAATCCTTGGGCGGATAAGACGTGTATGCGCTTTCAGTTAGATCTAGAATCATGAAATAGACCGAAGGATTGTACAGGAAGAAGCTGTTGTTCAGGTTCTTGAAAATATTCTCCATCAGCCGTTTATTCTCCAGCTCATTACGCTGTCCGGGATGGAGCAGCACGGACTTGACGGTGTCATCCTGCTTCAGGAACAGCAGCGTCTTGAAGGCAATGCTGATCTGATCCTCCAGCGTGCGGTACATCTGCTCCAGCTGGTAGTGGCTTTGCTGGCTGATTTTCTTCTGGACCAGCGTCTCAATGCGCTGGTAGTTATACATATTCAATGCGCCAAAGGGCAGCAGAATCAGGCATACAAAGGCGGTAAACAGGCGGTATTTCAATTTCTGGGGAATCAGAATTCGCATGAGCTTTGACACACGGCTGCACCTCCAAACACGATTGCACCTGCCCGGTCCGGGAGGATAAGGGTCTCTATGGTTTAGATTATAGCATAATAAAAAAGTAGCACAGCCAATACCTTAAATTGCATGGTTTTGTTCCAGCGGGCACGGATTGCCTGCTATAAATACATAGTTTTGTTCTATTGCTGTTGCTTGACAAAAAGAAAAGGAGGCGCCATTGTTCCTGTGGCAATCCTCCCTGGTTGTACGTGATGCCTGCTCAATTCTAACTTCTATTTCTGCTTCTACTTATTCTGCTTCAGATACTCGTTATGTCTGGTTACCATGGCCTGCACTGTCTGATCCAGCGACTGCGAGTCGAGGAAGTATTTCTCGTATTCCTGTGAGCGAAGATCCATCACTTCCTGAGGCAGGCTGCGTACATAGGTCGGCGTCTGATTGTCGAACATGACATACATCAGGGAATCCAGATCGTAGGAGTCGCTTTTGTCGCCAATGAGACTTTTCACCGCATCATCCTGATTGGCATCCTTCGAAGCCGGCAGTCTTCCGCCTGCTGCCATCGGTGACATGCCGCCATCGGAATACCACTTCAGGAATTCCCAGGCCGCTTCCTGCTTCTTGGACTTGGCATTAATGGAAATATAATCGCCTAATCCCCCGCGGGTCACATAATCATCCGCAGCTTCAGTGAGCCTCGGAACCGGAGCGAAGGCGATGGTGAAATCACGCGGGAAATCCGTGAAGTTATTCGAGCTGCGCAGCAGCCATGCCCCGATATTAAGCATCGGTACCTCTCCGCTGAGGAACACCTGCTCGACCGGCATTTTGGACGTCAATTGCTCGCCAAGCGGCGGTGTGGTCTTATCGTCTTTCATCATTCCGTTCAGGGTTTCCAGCCATTGCTTGACGAGCGGATGATCCAGATTGGAGGTGCCGTCCGCCTTAGTGTAGCCCTCCTGGGAGAGCACAGAGTCGATAGGGTCCACGAACGGCTCCATATTTTGAATAAATCCGTACTGATCGCCGGTTTTCAGCTTCTTCGCATATTCACGCAGTTCATTCCAGGTCCATTCCTTCGGAACCGGCAGGTTCGCCGCGTCAAGAGCCTCCTTGTTCAAAGCAATGAAGAACGGGCTTTTGGTAGTGGGAACTCCGTAATATTTGCCGTCAATCTTCCAGCTCTCGGCGTCAATGCCCATTTTCTCGTCGATATTGTAATCGGTAAAGGCACTTAGATCCAGCGCCAGACCCGATTCTACCCGTTTGGAGGCATGGGAAATCGTGTAGTTCACGAATAAATCTACATCCTGCCCGGTAATCATGGCCGTATCCAGCTTGAGGTTCCCGTCGTCGTCATTAACAAAGCGTACATATTCCACCTGAATTTCGGGATGCTCCTTGTTCCAATTATCAATGACCTCCTGCGGTCCGGATTCCGGCGGAACGCCGCCCCACATTTTGAGGGTTACCGGGCTTGCAGATGTTGCCCCATTGCCTTTGGCAGGGCTTTCATTATTGGCTGCAGATGAATTGCTGCTGTTACCGCAGCCTGTAGCCAGGCCCATTATAAGAACGAGTGATGTAATTCCGGCGATCCAGCGTGTTTTTTTCAAAAGCGACAACCTCCCTGTATAAACTGTATAGGCTTGCAAATCAAGAATAGCAGATCGCAAAAAGCCTCAGAAGTAACAAAAAACTTGAGAATATGGAACATAACTTTACATTTCACCGGCCGGATTCTGCTCCTGTGCAAGGAAACGTTCTATCTCACGGTTATATCATCCCATTGTGTAAAAACACAATCATGGCAGATATAGTTTTTCTTTTTACCCAAAATGCGGCAGGAAATCGTATGTTATGATTCTTTACATAAGAGATCCACACAAGACGGGAGCGAATAACAATGATTATTGGTGTACCTAAAGAAATTAAGAATAATGAAAACCGTGTAGCGATTACCCCTGCTGGAGTGGTAAGTCTGGTAGCCGATGGACATAAAGTACTGGTTGAAGCCGGAGCCGGCGTAGGCAGTGGATTCCTGAATGAAGAATATGCAGCAGCCGGAGCAGAACTGATTGCAGAAGCATCAGCTGTCTGGGCTGAAGCTGAAATGGTTATGAAGGTGAAGGAGCCGCTCGAAAGCGAATATGGGTACTTCCGTCCGGGTCTCATTCTCTTCACTTACCTGCACCTTGCTCCAGAGCCTGCCCTTGCAGCTGCCCTGAAAGACAAAGGCGTATTCGCCATCGGCTACGAAACCGTAGTGGACGGACGTACACTGCCGCTGCTCACACCCATGAGCGAGGTAGCCGGACGCATGTCCGTGCAGCTTGGCGCACAGTTCCTGCAGAAGAACTACGGCGGACAAGGCATTCTGCTCTCCGGTGTTCCCGGTGTAAGCCGCGGCAAGGTTAGCATTATCGGCGGCGGTGTGGTAGGTACTAACGCAGCTAAGATGGCGATCGGCCTTGGCGCAGAGGTTACCATTGTTGACCTGAGCGCGGACAGACTCCGCCAGCTGGATGACATCTTCGGTTCACAGATCAGCACCCTGATCTCGAATCCGTATAACATTGCCAAAGCCGTAGCTGAGGCAGACCTTCTGGTAGGCGCAGTGCTGATTCCGGGTGCTAAAGCTCCTAAGCTGGTGACTGAAGAAATGGTGAAAACGATGAAGCCGGGCTCCGTCATTGTAGACGTAGCTATTGACCAGGGCGGTATCGTAGAAACGATTGACCGTGTAACCACACACGATAATCCTGTATTCGAGAAACACGGCGTTCTGCATTACTCGGTAGCGAATATGCCGGGTGCTGTAGCCAAAACCTCGACCATTGCTTTAACCAACGTTACGGTTCCATATGCGCTGCAAATTGCAAATAAAGGCGTGTTCCAGGCGATCGAAGACAATGCCGGCCTGAAGAGCGGTGTCAACGTAGCCAACGGAAAGATCACCTGCCAAGCCGTGGCAGAAGCTCTTGGGGAAGAGTACTTCACGGTAGAGAAAGCAGTAGAACAAGAGTTCACTCTGATCTAGCATATAGAGCTTACAGACTTACACAAGAGTAGAGGGGTACCACCTTATAGTCCGGCGGGCAATCGCCGGGCTATTTTTATGCAGACTGAATGTCCATGTTAGGTTTCCTCTGCATTTCTTGGATGTTCCTATAGGCAACTGCCAAGCGGTGTAATATAATGTAATCACTTCTACAGCGAAATTGATTAAAGCTTCTGTTATTCTTCAGGTTGGGGTGGGCACATTGACAGAATCAGAGCAGACATTTGACCGTTTTTTTGACAGCATGGAATCCCTGGCGGATACCATCAGCGAATCGCTTCAGTCGCAGGTGACGATTGAGGACAGCAACCATCATGTGATCGGGTACAGCTCCCATCAGTTTGAGAGCGATCCGGCCCGTATCTCGACCATTATCGGCAAAAGAGTTCCGAATACGGTGATTATAGGACTCCGCAAAAAAGGGGTCATGTATGACCTGGAGAATACCAGCCACCCCATCCGCATTCCCGCAGTCATGGAGGTGGGTCTGGGCCCCCGCTTGGCCATGTGCATCAAACACCAGCAGGAGATTCTTGGCTATATCTGGGTGGTGGACCGCGGGAACCTCGCCGAAGGCCATGCCGAACGGATTGTCGAAAAAGCCGCAGGCATTGCCGGGCGTTATCTGCTGAAGCAGCGGGGCTGGAAGACGAAGCAGGAGAAGACGTTCGAGGATTTCTTCTGGAAGCTGCTGACCTCGCATTATGAGAGTGAGCTGCGCATCCGCCAGGAGGCGGAGGCCGGGTCCATTCTGCTGCCGGAGAGCTATTATATCGGGGTACTGGAGAGCGACAAGCCGGTGGATGAGCATTTCCTGCAGAATTTCCGCCGGATTATGGATGCCTATGCCGGACAGCGGCTGCTGTTCCAGACTGCCGAGCAGAACCGGCTGATTATTCTGTTCTCGTTTGTGTTTCCGGTGGAAGGGACGGAACGGCTGTCCTCGTTCGTGCAGAAGCTGCTCCGGGATATGGGCGCAAGCGAAGGCTGCAGGCTTACAGCCGGCTGCAGTCCGGGCTACCGCGAATACACTTCTGCGGCGGCCGCTTACCGCGAAGCGCTGCAGATTCTGGAGATCAAGAAGCTGCTGCCTTATCACGCCCGTGAGCTGCTGCTCTATGAAGAGATCGGCTTCTGGGCCTACCTTCCGGCCATTCTGGAGCAGAAGCGGAGCCGGACACGGCGCAGCGCTCTGCTCTACCCGTTGAAGGAGCATGACCGCGAGCATAAGAGCGATTTCCTCAAGACCCTAGCCGTCTACCTGACGATGAACGGGAATCTGAAGGAATCGGCCGCCTTTCTGCATATCCATACCAACACATTAATGTACCGGCTGAACCGGATCGCCGAGATCACAGGCAAGAGCCTGAAGGAAACGGATTACCGCACCTCCATTTATCTCGATATTCTGACCGAGGAGACCGCACAGGTGAATGGCTGGTTCCAGGAGGTGCCGGGGTTCAAGGAGTAATAATGTACCGGCTGAACCGGATCGCCGAGATCACAGGCAAGAGCCTGAAGGAAACGGATTACCGCACCTCCATTTATCTCGATATTCTGACCGAGGAGACCGCACAGGTGAATGGCTGGTTCCAGGAGGTGCCGGGGTTCAAGGAGTAACTGCCTCTCTTCCCATTTTCACAAATATAGATTGAACTATAGAACATATTATCTATGAAAATATAAAAAAACCAATCCATTCCGCCTGTTTTCTGTCAGTTGCTTCTGTGATGTCAAGGTTCTCGAATGCACGAATGGTATGAGCGGCTGGGCTGCCTTCGCAGTCAGAGCTTATTTCATCGCTGCTCAAGTAGCCGGTGCCTGCTCATAATAGCTCCATATAACTAGAGAAGCAAGGACCAGGATGTCTTATCATCCTATCCTTGCTTCTTTGTGTTACAGTCATGGGCCGAGCAATAGAGTACCGATAAACATGAAGGCGAAATAGATAAACAGGGCAGATATGTTGGCAAATATAAGTAAACCGTCAATTCTTGATTCAGTTTTCCGGTAAGCTAGCACACCAGACAATATCCCCACAGGAGGTAGTACAAAAGTGGATATTATACCAGTTCCGTTGAACCAGGAATCATCAAAAACAAAAACCGTATCGATGATAAACAGGAGAACGGCCACACAAAATGTAATTACCGCTATATTTCGGAATAATCTGGCGTTCATCAAGCTTCAACCCTCTCTTTAAATGCCTAATTATGTAAAATTATAACATTAATCACTCCAACAGTCTATTCTGAGTAGGGAATCAAGCAATACAAAGCAGCCTGATCATTGAAGTCCGATATCGAACATCATGGAACAGGCTGGCTCTTTATTGAATGACGACTATGCTTAATCCTTAATCTTCTTGATTGTTTCATTAAGTTCATTGACAGAACGATATAGTTTATCAAGCTTTTCGCCTAGGGTCTGCAGAATATATCATTGAAGGCAATGGTCTGCTGAATTTATCCAAAAGCTTTGGATAATGCTTTAAGTGTTCCCAAGCATATATGCACAAAAAGATCCTATAACTCGAAAACGTCTTTACTCATGCGGCATTCCTCATATCCACCAAACAGCGCATGATCAGCCCGCTCCCTCAGCTCAATGGTAAAAGTCTTGACCAAAGCTCTGCATATCCATACCAACACATTAATGTACCGGCTGAACCGGATCGCCGAGATTACAGGCAAGAGCCTGAAGGAAACGGATTACCGCACCTCCATTTATCTCGATATTCTGACCGAGGAGACCGCACAGGTGAATGGCTGGTTCCAGGAGGTGCCGGGGTTCAAGGAGTAGTCTCTTCATGTGTAGATACAAATTCAAGAAACTTGTACCGGCTGAACCGGATCGCCGAGATTACAGGCAAGAGCCTGAAGGAAACGGATTACCGCACCTCCATTTATCTCGATATTCTGACCGAGGAGACCGCACAGGTGAATGGCTGGTTCCAGGAGGTGCCGGGGTTCAAGGAGTAGTCTCTTCATGTGTAGATACAAATTCAAGAAACTCCACGATAATTTCTGAGGCGGCCTCTTCATCGGGTAAACGGGCATACTGGCTTAACTTCTGTATATCTGGCTGGAATAATTCAAGGAGCTGCAGCATCGCTGCGGCTTCTTTATTTTTGGCCGCTTGGATCAGTCTTGTAATTTCGTTGTCTGAGATAGCTGGTGGATGATCTTCTTTTTCCATTTGCTCACCGCCTGTTGGCTCATATTTAATTGCTTGGCGACCTCCGCTTCGCTGCACCCTTCCAGATAGAGGTTATATAAGATGGATTTTTCAAAAGCAGGCAGGCCTTCCGTGAGCTGCTCAATCATTATTTTGTTCTCGGAAGCCTGAGTAAAGTTTGTTCCAGCCTGTATATTGTCAAAAAGCGGAGATTCCAGCCGTCCGGCCTTTTTAGCCCTATACTGTACTCTCCAACCTATCCGGCAGAGTTCATTCCGGTAGCGTTCATAGACTGTTTGTGCCCTATCCAAAGCGAAATCCCCCTTTATGGAAATAGAAATAATAATATGTATATATGGGCATTAATGATGGTTATCTATGAATAAATAAGAACATATGTTCCTTTTTATTGTATCATAGTTGAATAGATGGATGCCAATAATGGGAAATTTAATATTTTTTTTATTTTCAGGTTGTATTTTATCTGCCTAAATTACCTTATAAGTGAAGGCACTAAACAAAGAAAAATGAAATGGATTTGGGAAGAGGTCCATTTTGTTTTTCTCTTCCCCTTCTGCCCGGGCCTATCTGCTACTCAGAGGGAGCTTGATACAAATGAAGAAGGTGCTATACGTACCATTGGATGACAGACCCGTCAATCTGGACGATGTTATTACTCAAGGGAAATCGGCAGGAATTCATGTAATCACCCCGCATGTAACTGATCTTAGAAATCGTCTGGATTCGCACAAGACATCATCTGGGACCACCTTACTAACCACATCATCACCGGCATATGGGGACACCGCCCGCATCCGGAAATTTATTCTTCATCATGCAGCGTCTGCAGACGGCTTTATAATCTCTACTGATATGCTCGCCTACGGGGGCCTGATTGGAAGCCGCCGTCTCCGGGCGGACGCAGGGGGAGCTTATCCGGCCTATGATCCTGAGATCACGAACCTGCTGGATGTGATCCGTTTAGTGAAGCAGTCTTATCCGGACAAGCCGGTGTATGTGCTGGATACGATTATGAGGCTGGCTACAACGTCTTTTGCAGAAGGTCTGGACTTGGCGGCCTATACAGAATCACGCAATTTCATGCTTCAGCCACGAAGAAGCTTTACGCAGTTTGCCGATATTCTCAGCGGATATAACCTGTCTCCAGCGGGTTCCTATGGCAGCACGGCCACTTTTGATAAAGAACAGTATTACAATACGAGACAGCATAAGTTCAAAACGAACCATTACATTCTGGAGAAGCTGGCGCAGGAGGGATATATTGATTTTCTCGCGGTAGGTGTGGATGATGCCAATACTCAAGGGGTGCAGATTAACGAGATTCACTTTGTAGAAGAGTGCATTAATGGCTGGCTCGGCGGCATGAATGGTCAAAATCCGGAGCGTGCAATCATTCTTCCGGATGCAGACGGACTGGGACAGGCATTATTGGCACGTATGGCGAATCAGCTCCATCGTAACGGGGCGAAGACGGGGTGTGCCGTTCAATACTTCGGACCCCATGGTTCTACCATTACGAGTCCGTATGAATATATGGATGTACATCAGAACATTCTGCGTCATGTGGACATTGTGGGTGCAGCGTCTGAGTCTGTGGGCGGTTCAGCTGCCTTGGAGATTATCGCGGTTACCGCTGCGGATCAGACGCCGGCTGCGGTTAACCGCCTTGCAGCTAACCACGCCAATGGTGTTCTGTCTGTAGTGATTGATTTTGTCGGCAGCGGTGCAGCGGATGCTGCGGTAACTGAAAGCCTGCTGGGCAGCCGGCATACCGGAAGCATATTAGGATATAGCGGCTGGAATACGCCGGGTAACAAAATCGGGATAGCGCTGGGCATGGGCCAGGCCCGGTATGCATTTTTGGTTACGGAGACAGATGCGGCGGCGCTCAGCTCTGCTGTTAACGCTCACGGGTCGCTTTTATTCAAACGCTTCTTGAAAGATTACTATTACAAAAGGCTGGCTATTGGTGAAATCCGTGAATATTCAAGAGCCCATTCGTTATATGTGAATGTCGCTGCGATTGCAGATCAAAACATGCTTTTGTTTAATAGTCCGGAAGATTACTCTCATTTACAAACCCTGCTGAGAGAGCGGATGCAGACACATACAGCCACCCTTGCCGGGGCAAATGCATTCCTTATCGGCAGTCCTGAACCGGCCTGCAGTATCCGTCAGATTAGCGGAGATGCCTGGTCATTTGCGGAATATTCCAGTTCGGCACTTCATTACCATGATCCCGCTTATATTTGGGGCCGTGCTTTTGAAATTACTTTGAAGCCTAGCGTAACCTTACACAAGAAGCGCAAGAATTAATATAATCATTGAAGATAAGGCCCCACTCTGTGGGGTTATTTTGTGCTTAGCGCAAACTCCCACGCACCAATATGAGGCCCGACACGTACAATAACCTATATTTCATGACAAGAAGATGAAGGGGGGAAGCAGGATGGGGTATGGATACACGGCTCCTGCGAATCCGGCATTCGAGATTAAAATGCGGGGGGAGATTATCGCTGCAGCCAGATCGATGAACGCCGGGGGGACGGACTTCTCGACATTCAAGAACTCCCGCTGCAATCCAAGATATTGGAATCGTACGGCGGGTGGCGGTTTTGAATTGAAGGCAGGGGTTAGCCCTTCTGCAGCAATCAATGATATTTTTGTAAATGGACAGCTGTATGCCTTCGAATGCGCAATGGCGATGGTAATGATTCTATATAGAGCGACCATCAGTATGATCGGGGAGAATGCCTTCGACCGCTACTTCACCGATCTGTACCTGTGGGACTGGAACTATGACAGCAATCTGAAGATGATCACCACCTTCAATCCGTCGGAATTACAGCCGGGGGATGTAGTCTATTTCAAGAATCCCGATCATGATCCGGATAAGCCGGAGTGGCAGGGGGAGAACGCGATTATGCTGTCGAATGACCGCTTCTACGGACACGGGCTGGGTATTAAGAGTGCCTCCGAGATGATCACTTCACTCAACAAGGAGAGAGTACCGGGCAGCCGGACTTCGGCCTACCTGGCGGATGAGGGGCTTCACCCTGACTTTGCCTATATAGCTACATTAACTACGCGCTCTAACCTGCCGGTATCCGGGAATCGCAGAGCCAGCACGGCCATCTACTCCAGAATAGGCGTCAGATCCTATATCATCAGATAGAGATCAGCATCACTGCATCACTGATTTTGTTCAGAGCGGTATTTAAGCGGGTGCAGGCCAACGGTTTTTTTGAAAACCGTACTGAAGTAATGGGGATTCTCATAGCCCACGAGTTCGGAAATCTCCATTACTTTCAGGTCTGTGCTTGTCAGCAGCTCCTTCGCTTTGCCTATACGGATCCGGGTGATATAGTCGGTAATCGTCTCACCGGTCTCCTTCTTGAAGATCAGACTAATATAGTTAGGCGTCAGGAATACCTCCTCTGCAATTCTGGAAATGGAGAGCTCAGAGGCGTAGCCTTCCTGGATAATAGAATGGATTTTGCTGATGATCCGGCTGTTCTTGGAGGTGTTCTTGCCTGCTACATACGCACTTAAGTCATGAAAAAGCGACAGCATATACGCCTTCAGGCCGGTAATATTCTTCTGAAGGTACAGCTTATCCATAATTGTAATCCGGTCACTCAGTACCAGCCGGGTATCCTCATCAATCTCATACAGGGCCCTGGCGGAGGTGAAGATCATCTCGGCACAAATACTCTGCACATATCCGATCTGCAGCTTGGGTCCGGCCAGTCTGGTGAACAGCTGCTCCATCAGCTCCATGACGGTGCCCGTATGGCCTGCCTTCAGTTCATTCATGAGCCGGGCCTGGAATTTATAGAAGTAAGTGCTCTCCAGTGTCTCCGTTTCCGGCTGGATATCCTTAATGTAGAGGACAGAGCCGTGCCCGGTATAGAATGTGTACACCAGCGCGGCCAGCGCATCCTTGTATGAGTCCTCCAGCTGGCCGGCCAGGGGACAAGCTCTGCCAATGCCGGCCGAGGCATCCAGCCGCAGATACTTGCGGATATTACTGATGATCTGCCCGCATACTTCTGAGATGGAAGAGGGCGAGGGATCGTCTGCCGGGCAGAAAAGCATAATGAACTCGTTCTCGCTGGCGACGAAGCTGATGGAGCACGGGTGGCTGACCAGACACTCATTGATAATATTTTGAATGGAAAAATAGAGCAGCTGCTTGTATTCCTCCGAGAATTTGTCCACTGCGCTCTGGTATTCATCCAGCTGCAGTACACAGGCTGTCAAAGCTGTCCCCCGCTTGAAGGGAAGGGCGAAATAATCGATTTTCTGCCAAATTTCATCCTCGTTCCGGTATAGGCCGGCAATCAGATTCTGCAGGAACTTGTCGCGGATCACCGGCATGCTGTCCTGCAGCTGCTTCCTCAGCTGCTCCACATCCATCTGATGCTCACGTTCTCCCTTAAGCTTAGCGATAACCTGATGGAAGACCTCCCGGACCTCGGGTAATTTCACCGGCTTCAGAATATATCCCTCGGCACTCACCTTCAGCGCGTCCCGGGCATAGGAGAAGTCCTGGGCGCCGCTGATGATAATGATTTTGGTAGGACTGCCTGCTTCCCGCAGCTTCTCGGCTACCTGCAGACCGCCCATCAGCGGCATCATAATATCGGTGAACAGAATATCCGGCGCAAGCTTCAGGCATAATTCATAGGCCTCCAGCCCGTCAGATGCCTCCCCTATAATCTCAATTCCGAATTCCTCCTGCCATTTGAACACGTGGATCAGGCTGCTGCGGATAAACGGCTCATCATCCGCTACGATCATCGTTAACATCTTCACTCACCTCATCCCATGTAGTCACCACCGGAAACCGGATCACCGCAAGCAGGCCGCAGCCATCCTCGGTATTAGCGTAATAGCGGATTCCGTAAGACTCTCCAAAAAACTGCTGAATTCTCATATGCACATTGCGGATGCCATAGGACTGGTTGCCCGGCTGCGGATGGGTTAGCAGCAGGTTCAGCCGCTCCGGGTCTGCCCCCACGCCGTCGTCAAACACCGAAACGCTGAGAATCCCCTGTGAAGTCTCGACTCTGATGCGGATTCTGCCTTGACCCCGGCGCTGCTGAATGCCATGAATCAGGGCATTCTCAACCAGCGGCTGCAGGCTGAGCTTGACCACCAGGCATTCCTCCAGCAGCTTGGGGTCCGTCTCCTCGAGTTCATATTCCAGCCTATCCCGGAAACGGAACTGCTGAATCTCCAGATAGCTCTCCACCTGCCGCAGCTCATCGCGGAGCGGGATGATATTCCGTCCCTTGCTCAGGCTGTACCTGAAGAAATCCGAGAGGGAGGTAACCATATTGCTGATCTCGGGAATATCGTGATTGATGGCGATCCAGTTGATCGAATCCAGGGTGTTGTAGAGAAAATGCGGATTGATCTGGGCCTGCAGGGTCTGGAGCTCGGCTTCTTTCTTGCGCAGCTCGGTCACATAGAGCTTGTCAATCAGCGCCTTAATCTGCTGGAGCAGCTTGTTATAGCGGTTGAACAAGTAGGCGAATTCATCCTTGCGCCTGTAGCGGATGGTAATGTTGAAATTTCCGCTTTCGGCATGCGACATCGACTGGATGAACTTGCGGATCGGCGCTGAGATATTCTCTGACAACAGCAGGGCCATCATAAGCGAGACCAGCATACAGATGCCGATCACGATATACATCACCCGGCGGAAGGCGGCTAATTCTCCGTTAAGCTCGCGGACAGGCGAGAACGAGAGAATGGTCCAGCCGGTGTTGTCGATGGTCCGGTAGGAGACAAGCATATTCTCGCCGCCGATCATCTGGTGAAAAGAATGCAGACCCGCTGAACCGTCAGCCGGAGCGTTCATCTTGCTGTAGTAGTCCTGTGTATTGATGTTCTGCCCGATCAGGGCTGGCTCCGGACTGATGGCGATCGTGCCGGTTCCGTCTGCGATATAGACCTTGCTGCCGGGCGTAGGCTTGTAATGCTCCAGCAGTGTGCCGAATTCAGCTACAGGTATATCGATGGTCAGCAGTCCGACAAAGGGCAGCTGGGCATGCCGGATGCCGAACAGGCGCCTTGCGAATTTGAGGGTGTACTTGGAATCCAGAGAGCTGAGTCCGACGACAGTGAAATCAGATTGGGCCGGAATGCCGAGATACCAGGGCTTCAGGGAGATGAGATCGATATTGAATACACGTCTGGAGAAGTTATATTGGGTATATTCCGGGCGGTTCAGCATATAGAGCATAGGGACAAAGCTGCTTCCAGACGTACCGTTCGCGGGGAAATTCTCGAGAATTTTGCTCAGGGCAGCCAGCTCATTAATGATTCCGCTGCTGTCTGTGGGCCGGTTAGAGGAGATGAGGTCAGCGAATTCCGAATTAAGATAGAGCGATACCATGGATTTATTGGCGGCCTCGAACCGCTGGGCCAGATTGTCCTGAACGAGATTGAAGTTGTTCTCAATGGATGTATTAACATTGCGGGTGATAATATCGGCTGATTTGTTATATACAGTCACCGATATAATGGTTGTCGGAAGCAGGACGAGGAACAGGAAGTAGAGAATCAGCCGGCTGCGGATGCTGAAATTATACAAGAAGAGGGTCCGCGACAACGTATCAAACAGCTTCCTCATTGGAGCCCTCCCCGGCATCCCGATATTTGCGGCTTGCCATTTATCGGGTATTGTTGGAAAATACCAATCAATAGCTGGTATACATTGTAAAACGCAACGAGTCTTGATGTCAACGCAGGAGGTGCAAGATGAAACGGTTCCTGTTCTATATCCTTGCCTTACTATTATGCGGGACTGCAGCGTATGCCATTGCTTATGACCGTCCGCTGCTGGTGGACTTCAGTCCGGGTCCTGCGGAAGCACCGGTGCAGCCCATCCGGGTAAAGATCGCCTTGTATGACTGGACGGAGAACCTGGAAGTGAAGAATGCCATCAGTCAATATAACAAAACCAATCCCGATCATATCGAGATTAACGTTATGGATATCGCTGCAGATGTCTACGATGACACCTTAAATATGCTGATGACCTCGGGACAGGGTCCGGATGTGTTCAGTGTTGATAATACCTGGCTGGCTACCTATGTCAACAAGGGGTATTTGGCTAATCTGTCTGATGATTTGAACACTGCTGACTTAAGCAGATTCCCGGCATGGGCCAGGAATTATGCACACAGCTCTTTGTTCAGAGGGGGGATCTACTTCATGCCCTCCAGTGTCGATACCGTGCGTCTCCTCTACAACAAGCAGCTGTTCCGCGATGCGGGACTTGACCCGGAGCAGCCGCCGCTTACCTTCGGAGCGGTGAAAGAGGCTGCCGCCCGGATCAGCCAGGCAGGAGAGGGCGTGAATAAATATGGCTTCGCGCTTCCTGCCGGAGACAGCCAGGATAGCCTGCAGACCGGTCTTGAAATCTCCAATACCTCCAGCGGTTATTATCTCTATAATTACCAGACCGGGCGTTATGAGCTGAGTGTATACAGATTCTGGCTGCAAATTGTGCTGGACATGAAGCGTGAGGGGAGTCTGTATCCGGGTGAGGCACTGCTTAAGCGTGACAGTGCCCTGCGGCAGTTCGCGGACGGCAATATCGGCATGATGTACGCCACCAGCAAAGATTATGTAAAGCTGCAGGAATATATGCCGAAGGACGATTGGGGAGTTGCAATGCCTCCCGTGGCGGACTCCTCCAAGCGGGGCGGCGGAGCGCTCATGATGATCCCGCACTCTCCGCTGGTAGTGAATAGTTCAGCTCCAAGCCGGGAGGCGGCGGTTAAAGTGTGGAAATTCCTGCAGTCCGGGGAATTCCTGACCATTCTGTTCCAGCAGGCGCTGGCCCTGCCGGTGGTGGACGGTATTCTCGATGTTCCGGGTCTTGCACCGGGGCTGGGGCACTTCAAGGAATTTGTTCCGACTGCCGCTGAGTCTATATATCCGCTCTCGCCGCAGATTATGGATCAATATGATCCGAGCACGGTATCCATGGAACCGCGTGACTCCGGGGACCGTCCGAGGATGCAGCTGTATCTGCAGATTCTCTCGGGAGAGAGGCCGCTTGACGAGGGGCTCCGCAGCGAAACGGAGCGGCTGAATCAGATGCTCGACATTGCGGATACGGGGTACTCTTTTCAGCGCGAGGAGTATATCTATCCTGACTTTGATCCGCATAATCCCCTAAAGGCAGAGAGTCTGGAGAGCCAGCTGAGTAAGGGACAGGAATAGAATAGCAAATGTGAATCAGGGACTTATCCGGACCGTGGCGGCTTCGGGTAAGTCCCTTTTTGTCTGCTCATTCATTTGTGCTGGATGTGTACCGGATTGGAGCGTTAACGTCCACACCGTAAGGGGAGTGCCGGAATAATACTATATAAATCAATCTTTGTACTGCTAGTTTCAGTACTATATAGCTTGAACCGAAGAGGACAATAACAGATGAGAATAACGGAGGGGAATTTTGGACTGTAGGAGCGACAGCGGCCGAAAGTCCAAATATTCACCGCAGTTATGAACAACATCCCCATTGGAATCATTTCAAGTTCAATCTATATAGCTTCTATAAGTGAAAAGATAGATTCAGCAGGAGTAAGAAGTAGAGTAAGGAGCGACAGCGGCCGAAAGTCCAAATATTCACCGCAGTTATGAACAACATCCCCATTGGAATCATTTCAAGTTCAATCTATATAGCTTCTATAAGTGAAAAGATAGATTCAGCAGGAGTAAGAAGTAGAGTATGGGACAATTAAATCGGCAAATAAAGGAGACTGGGAAATGAGCTTCTTATCAACGGGACCGCTGGAAAATAATATGGTTGGAGGTGTGAGACCGACCACGCAGGTTACGGTCAGAATCGATAACCGCAGCAGTACTTCAGCTTCTACGGTATTGGTACAGGGTTATTACATGCTCGGGGGAATAAGAAACGTGTATGTCAGCGAGTCGCTGAATGTGGCTGCAAACGAAGTGATAACAAAAACTTATTATGCGGATCTGGATGCTTTTGAATTTCTGTTTGTCACCCAGGATATGACGGACGACCCTATCCAGATTTCACTGTGGGGCAAGAGCAGCACCGGACAGCTGGTAACAGCCCACCGGCTGGTATCTGCTGAGTTGCTAGATGAAACCGCGGGGGTTACCGGAGCGACCGGGGCAACAGGCGAAGCAGGCGTGACAGGTGCAACCGGGGTAACTGGGGCGACGGGAGCAGGAGTAACCGGAGCCACTGGTGTAACGGGAGCAACCGGGGCGACGGGCGAAGCTGGCGTGACCGGAGCGACCGGGGTTACGGGTGCGACGGGAACAACGGGCGAAGCTGGAGTAACCGGGGCGACGGGCGAAGCGGGCGTGACCGGGGCGACTGGCGAAGCTGGCGTGACTGGGGCGACAGGCGAAGCTGGCGTGACTGGGGCGACAGGCGAAGCGGGCGTGACGGGAGCAACAGGCGAAGCTGGCGTGACTGGAGCGACAGGCGAAGCGGGCGTGACTGGGGCGACGGGCGAAGCGGGCGTGACCGGGGCGACAGGCGAAGCGGGCGTGACTGGGGCGACGGGCGAAGCTGGAGTTACGGGAGCAACGGGCGAAGCTGGAGTTACGGGAGTTACTGGGCTTACGGGAGCAACTGGTGAAACAGGTGCAACCGGGGTTACAGGTGCGACGGGAGTGGGAGTGACCGGAGCAACTGGTGTAACGGGAGCAACTGGTGAAACAGGTGCAATCGGGGTGACTGGAGCGACTGGTGTAACGGGAGCAACAGGAGACGTAGGCGTAACGGGTGCAACCGGGGTAACTGGAGCAACGGGAGCAGGAGTGACTGGAGCGACTGGTGTAACGGGAGCAACTGGTGAAACAGGTGCAACCGGGGTAACTGGAGCAACGGGAGCAGGAGTGACTGGAGCGACAGGTGTAACGGGAGCAACAGGAGACGCAGGCGTGACGGGTGCAACCGGGGTAACTGGAGCGACAGGAGTAGGTGTGACTGGAGCGACTGGTGTAACGGGAGCAACAGGAGACGCAGGCGTAACAGGTGCAACCGGGGTTACAGGAGCAACGGGAGACGCAGGCGTGACGGGTGCAACCGGGGTAACTGGAGCAACAGGAGTAGGTGTGACTGGAGCGACTGGAGTAACGGGAGCAACAGGAGACGCAGGCGTGACGGGTGCAACTGGTGTAACGGGAGCAACGGGAGACGCAGGCGTGACAGGTGCAACCGGGGTTACCGGAGCTACGGGAGTGGGAGTGACCGGAGCGACTGGGGTAACGGGAGCAACGGGAGACGCAGGCGTGACAGGTGCAACCGGGGTTACCGGAGCGACCGGAGTAGGTGTGACTGGAGCAACTGGGGTAACGGGAGCAACGGGAGACGCAGGCGTGACGGGTGCAACCGGGGTAACTGGAGCGACCGGAGTAGGTGTGACTGGAGCGACTGGTGTAACGGGAGCAACAGGAGACGCAGGCGTAACAGGTGCAACCGGGGTTACAGGAGCTACGGGAGTGACCGGAGCGACTGGTGTAACGGGAGCAACGGGAGACGCAGGCGTGACAGGTGCAACCGGGGT